>CAZODS010000018.1:0-6402 GCA_964578705.1 uncultured Candidatus Saccharibacteria bacterium | reverse complement strand
GGGCGTTTTTTTATTGGAATATTTAGCTTAAAATTAAATTATGGTTAACGAAAAAATTTTCCGGGCTTACGACATTCGCGGCGTTTATCCCAAAGACATAAATTCCGAAATCGTTGATTTGATTGTCGGCGCTCTGGTAAAAATTTATAAAAAAGAAGCGCCTAAAAAAAAGCGGCTGAAAATCGTTATCGGCCACGACGCCCGTTTGAGCTCGCCGGTTCTTTATGGAGCGGCTTTTAGCGCGCTTAAAAAATTTATCGGGATAAAAATAATCGAAGGCGGAATAATGACCACGCCGATGAGTTATTTTCTGATAAATTTTTTAAAAGCAGACGGCGGCATAATTATCACCGCCTCGCATAATCCTTGCCAATATAACGGCGTTAAAATGTCCAAAAAAAACGCCGAGCCGATAAACGGACTTCAAGTTTTAAAAATACTTAAGAAAAACAGAACCATAAAATTGCGTTAATCATGAAAAAAGACTTCACAAACACTTACACCAAGTTTTTAAGCGGATTTTTGAGGATAAAATCGCCTCTTAAGGCGGTTTTTGATTGCTCTAACGGTCCGGCAAGCCTGATTTTAAGCGGAATCAGGGCAAAAGGCCTTAAAATCAGCGTTATTAACGGCAAAATAGACGGCCGGTTTCCGGCTCACGGTCCGAATCCTCTGGTTTCCGGCGCCATGAATGATGTTGAAAAAGCCGTTATTAAGGAAAAAGCCGATTTGGGAGTTATCTTTGACGCCGACGCCGACAGGGTATTTTTCATTGACGATAAAGGCTGTCCGGTTTATCCCGACGAAGTCGTATATCTTTTGAGCCGGGAATTTTCGGGGCAGCCGATAGCCATCGATGTTCGGATGGGGTATTTGATAAGAAAATCAAAAATAAAATTTTTTGAATCGAAGGTTGGGCATTTCTTTTTTAAAAACCTGATGCGTCGGAAAAAAATAAGTTTCGGTTCGGAAATATCCGGCCATTATTATTTTGCCTGGAAGTTTGGCGGAAAAAACTCTTATTACGATTCGGGTGTTCGCGGGGCAATCGAAATGATTAACCAGGTTTCCGCTCTTAAGGAAGCGAACCGGACGCTTTCCGATTTTTTGAGCGGTCTGCCGAAATATTACCGCTCCGGAGAAATCAATTTTCGGGCCAAAAACCAAAAATTGGTTTTGAAAGCCGTTGAGAAGTTTTACGCGAAATCGGCCGGGAAAATTTTTCATCTTGACGGCTTGAGTATGGACTTCGATTCGGAAAGAGGCGGGTGGCGCTTCAACATCAGGCCGTCCAACACAGAACCTTATTTGCGCCTGAATATCGAAGCGTCAACAAAAAAAACGCTGGATGAGAAGCAAAAGCAAATCGGCCGGCTGATAAAAAACTCAAAATGAGGCGGCGCGTTTTATTTGTCAAGCCGGCAATTTTGACTTTTTTGGCGATATCGGCTCACAATATATATAGATTTTAGAGGGAAAGGGTAACCTCTTTCCCCTTGAATCGTTTTCTATGATAGACAACGAAGAAAAATTAATAAAAAAGGCGATTCGTCTGGACGGCGAATCTTTCGGTGTTCTTTACGACAATTACCAGCCGCAAATTTACCGTTTCATTTTAATCAAAGTCGGCAAGAAAGAAGACGCGGAAGATTTGACCCATCAAGTTTTTTTAAATGCCTGGCAAAATATTTCCGGCTACCGCTTTAAAGGATTTCCTTTTTCAAGCTGGCTTTATTCCATTGCCCGCAATCAAGTCATAGATCATTATCGCGGCCGGAAACAGATTCAATCTTTAGAGAGGATAGATCCGGAATCCATTTCCGAAAATAGCCGGGAAGAAGAAAATCTAAGCGGAAAAATGGAGCTTGAGGAAGTAATGAAGACGATCCGCCGTTTAAAATTCGATTATCAGGACGTTTTGATTATGCGCTTCGTCGAGGATTTGTCGCTCAAGGAAACGGCGGCGGCAACAAAGAAGAGCGAGGGAGCGGTTAAACTTATCCAGCACAGAGCAATCGAGCAGTTAAAAATTTTGTTGAATAAATCAAAATAAATGGACAACCTCGGATTATTAAAACAACTCAAAAAAATAGAACCGGATTCCAAATTCAGCCGGGAGTCAAAGCTGCTTATTTTAAGTTCGCCCTCAAGGCCTTATTTCGGCCCGTTAACCGTTATTTTACGGGGCATGGAGTCAAGTTTGGCCATAGCTTTAGGAGGCATATTGCTTATAATCCTTTTAGGCGGTATTTCTATCTTTAATTTTTTGTCTCCCGCCCAGACCGCCAGTTTGAATTTCAATAATATCAAAGCGGAAGCCCAGGATGTCAACGCTCAAATAAAGCTGGCAAATCTTAATTATACCCTCACTTCTTTAAGTGTTTCTTCGCCTAAAAAGGCGTCCGGAGGCTCGAATTTACCGTTAAACTCAGAATTAAAAGCCGGGGAACTCGGCGCCGATATTTCCGCCACTTCGACTTCTTTGAATATAGAATCCGCCCTGGAAGCTTTAAGTCGGTAATATCAAATAAATATAAGTTAATGCTTAAAAATAAAATCATCATCCTGTCTTCGGCTCTTATTTTCATCGGGAGCCTTTTTTCTTTTGGCGCGGCTCTGGCGTCCGGCGCCTCCAGTTCTCCGGCCGCGGCCGCCGCGGGCGGCTGCGAATTTCAGCCTTACTTAGACGAACTTAGCAACGTCAACGCTTCCGGCTCGCTTGATTACCAATCCGGCGTGATTGCCGAACTTAAAATCCGCCAGGAAGCTTTGGGCGCGGTTTTGGATTGTGGATTGAAAGATGTCGCCGATTTAAAAAGCCAATTAGACCAGGAAGCGATAAGCGATTCTGATTCTAAGGCGCAAGTGATTAAAAACCAATATCTGGACCAGCTCCGGCAAGCCAATGATTTTTACGTTCAGGAAAAATCGCGGGTAAGCGGGCTGGGGATTCTGGGAACAAAACAGCTGTCCGCGGAAATTTTAAATTGGAAGCAAAACACGTATGACATTCAAAGCGAAAAAATCGTCGATTTCATTCTTTGGCTTCGCAACCAAAAATTTATCGGCGTTGTTCAGGGAAGAGTGGATGCTTTCGGCCGTTATTTAAAAACCTGGAATTTGACCGACAATCCCGAAATTCAAACCAGCTTTGGCGACGCTCAAAAAAATCTCCAGTCGGCGCAGGATTTAAACGTCCAGATAAGGGATGATTTTTACGGCCAGAATTTCAATTTGCCCGACCTGACGCAGGCAATTAAAAGCTCTTTGGAATCGATAAGCGCCGCCTATCAGGATTTCTTTGACTTACAAAAAGAAATTCAAAAAATACTGTCGTAAGTCGGCAGTATTTTTTATTCTTTCGTCTAAGCTTAGGTTATAAATATAAGTCGTTACTTAACGGCGTCTTTCAGGGCTTTGCCTGCTTTGAATTTAGGCTTAGTCGCGGCGGCGATTTGAATTTTCTCGCCGGTTTTCGGATTAACGCCCATTCTGGCCGCTCGTTTGGCGACGCGGAAAGTTCCAAAACCCGTTATGGCGACTTCTTCGCCGCGGCTTAACGTTTTGGTGATAATATCGACAATAGAGTCGATAATTTCCCGGGCCGTGGATTTGTGCTCAATTTTGGCGACCTGCATTAAAGCTTCCGCCAATCCTTCTTTTGTCATTATATTTTGATTATAAAAAAGTTATTTGCCGACCTTTATTGATTTATTATAGCAAATCAATAATCAAAGCCAAACAAGAGGATTGTGGATAGATGGAGGCCGGCCAAATTATTGACATTTTAAAATAATACGTTATACTTGTAGCGTTCATTGAATATTTTATATAATTCAACATCACCATTAATTTTATATCGGGATTTATTTTAGAAAATCCAATTAAAACCACGGTCTTGCGACCGTGGAATTTTTTATCTCTTCATTCCTAAATCCTAAATCGTAATTTTAATTTTACCTCGCGTATTCTACCGCTTTGGTTTCTCTGATGACGTTAACTTTTATTTCGCCCGGATAATTCAATTCTGATTGAATGCGGCCGGCGATTTCCTGCGCCATCCTCAAGGCGCCGAAGTCGTCTATTTTTTCGGGAACAACAAAAACCCGTAGTTCCCGGCCGGCTGAAACGGCGTAAGCGTTTTTGACGCCTTCAAAACTTTGGGCGATTTTTTCCAGGTCTCCCAGGCGCTTGATGTAGTTTTCCAGAGTGTCGCGTCTCGCGCCCGGGCGGGCGGCCGAAATGGCGTCGGCGGCGGTAATGACGTAAGCCAATGGCGAAGCGAACGGATAATCGCCGTGATGAGACTGCATCGCGACAATCACGTCCGGATTAATGGTGTATTTTTTAAGAAGTTTTATTCCCAGCTCAATATGGCTGCCTTCGATTTCATGGCTTAAAGCTTTGCCGATGTCGTGGAGCAGGCCGGCTTTTTTGGCGATTTCGGTGTTTAGTCCCAGTTCGGCGGCTATCATTTCGGAAATATAAGCGACTTCCACGGAATGGGTTAAAACATTCTGGCCGTAGCTGGTCCGGAAATGAAGTTTGCCCAAAAGCTGGATAAGCTCTTTTGGCATATCGTAAATTCCCAGTTCCTGAGCGGCGTTTTCGCCTATTTCCTGGATTCTTTTATTTATTTCCTGACGCGCCTCTTCGGCTTTCTCTTCTATTTTGGCCGGCTGAATGCGCCCGTCTTTAACCAGTTTTTCCAAAGTTAGTTTGGCGATTTCCCGGCGCAGCGGGTCGAATGAAGAGATTACGACTTCGTCGGGCGATTCGTCCATCAGAAGTTCGACGCCGGTTTCCTTTTCGATGGTCCGGATGTTTCTTCCTTCGCGGCCGATTATTTTTCCCTTAAACTCCTCGTCGGCCAGCGGGAAAGAAGTGGTTGTTAGTTCGGCGACATTGGCGCGGCTGTACCTTTCGATGGCGGTCGTGATTATTCCCAGAGATTTTTTTTCTATTTCCTCGGTTTGTTCGCGGTCTATTTTTTTGATTTTTTGAGCGAGCTCA
Organism: uncultured Candidatus Saccharibacteria bacterium; assembly: GCA_964578705.1. GTDB lineage: Bacteria > Patescibacteriota > Minisyncoccia > UBA6257 > 2-01-FULL-56-20 > JAMDBA01. The sequence continues at coordinate 1,389 of CAZODS010000018.1, read as the reverse complement.
TCCCGGCTTTCGTCTTCTATTCTTTTAAATAACTGGCTTTTGGCTTCTTCGGCCGAGAGCTGGCTGACTTTTTCGAGCTGATGCTCGGCTTCGGATTTTATTTTTTCTATTTCTTCCTGGCTGGATTTTATTTCCTGGTTGAGCTTTTCGATTTTCTCTTTTTCTTTTTCAAGTTGGTCGGATTTATTGTCGAGGCTTTCTTCTTTTTTGAACAGGCGGCTCTCGGTTAATTTCAGGCCCGATTCTTGTTCTTTGAGTTCGGATTTGGCGTCCGCTAAAATAGAAGCCGCTTTTTCTTTGGCTTCCAAGATAATTTCCTTAGACTTTTTTTCCGCCTCCTCCGCCTTTTTCTTGTTTTCTTCCTCTAAAGATTTACTTCCCTGAAGAAGCGAGTATCTCCTGGCTAAATAACCGGCGACTATTCCCACGACTAAAACTACTGCCAAGTAAACAATTTGGTTTGACATATTTTTGTTTTAATAAATTTTTAAGACTATTCATTTAGATTTTTTGATAATAAAATGAATGCCAATCGGCCTGTTCGACAAACTCAAAAATCTTGAGCGGGGCCGAATTAACTTTTTAATAATAACAAATTGAAGGCGGCGGCGTCAAATAAAAAGCCCGCCTTTTAAAGCGGGCATATCTATATTTAAAAATTTTAAAAGTGCTAGGGAGAGTTTGACGCACTCTCCCAGAACCAAACTATGGCTCGCGGAGGACAATCTTACTTGCGTTTTTTTGTGTCGGCTTGGCTAATGGTGATTGCCTAGCCATTAGTAAACCGACATCGCGCCGATCATGTAGTCGTAACCCTGACCTCGGGCTTCAGCGCTCGAGCTGAAGATTAATCTAAAGTATAGCAACTCTATTAGTTTTGTCAAGAGCGGCGTTATGGTTCAATAACTTGAAGTTAATAAAAAAACCCTCTCCCGTAGGGGAGGGTTGGAACAAAAGAAATTTCTTTCGTCCCCTCGCAATCCTTGGCTAGCCAAGGAAGCTATTAGGTAGTATATGCCTATTAATTTTATCGTCAAGTCGCCGCGCTATCTTCGATTGGATTCGAAATAGCTAAGCCACCATAACAAATTTTTTTTAGAATTCGCCTCGCTCAAAAGAGTGCCAAGATTTATCGATTCGTGCTTATATTTTTTGATTTCTTTAATAATTTTTTTAATATCATTTTTATCGAAGATTATATTAACTAAATAAAACAAAGCGGCAATTTGGTCGTCTCTTAGGTTTAGAATCCGCGACTCCAATTGCCTTCGCTTATTCTTCGTCCACCCTAATTCTTTTTTGAATTTTACACGAGATATTTTGACCTTAATTTTTGGATTTGTCGGATAGCCATTATTAAATATTTTAACTTTCATAATCTTATTTGAA
>CAZODS010000017.1:0-10346 GCA_964578705.1 uncultured Candidatus Saccharibacteria bacterium | reverse complement strand
CCCACTCCTTTAAAAGATTGGGTTGGTTTTTGAGCGGCAGCCGAAGGAGTCAAGGAATTGGCGGTGGCGCCAAAAGACGCCAGCTTAAAAATATTTTGGAAAACCAACTGGCCGAAATTATCCCAAATCCGGTTATAAAGAAAATGGCTTTCTTTGCGGTACTCGACCAGCGGGTCTTTCTGGCCGTAAGACCGTAACCCGATGCCTTCCCGCAAGCTCTCCAAGTCTTCCAGGTGATTCATCCAGAGAAAATCCAAAAAACTCAAAAGCTGGCTTTTCGCCTGCGGGTTCATTGATATTTCAGCGCTGGCCTTAATTAAGATATTTTTAGCGCTTCCGGCGCCGTCATTTTCCGGCCATGGCCGGTCTTTATTCACAATGCCAGCGAATTCAAAAATCTTCCTTAACTCTTCGGGCGGCTTCTCCTTAATAAATTCAAAATGCGCCGCGGCCGCCTCAAAAATAATATTCGCCAGATTTTCTTTGTTTAAGCTGTCTAAAATTTCCTGCCTCTTTTTATAAAAAGCGGCCCTCTGTTTATTCAGGACATCGTCGTAATCAAGTAAATTTTTTCGGGCATCGAAATTAAACCCTTCAACCTTTGCCTGCGCCTGGCCGACGGCCTTGGAAACGAAACCCGATTGAATGGGCTGATCGTCCGGCAGATTAAACTTTTCCATCACTTTTTTGATTTGCTCTCCGCCGAAAATTCTCATCAAGTCGTCTTCAAGCGACAGAAAAAACTGCGATTCGCCCGGATCGCCCTGCCGGCCGGAGCGGCCTCTAAGCTGGTTATCTATCCGCCTGGCGTCGTGCCGTTCGGTTCCCAAAACATAAAGGCCGCCGAGAGATTTGATTTCGTCCGCTTCTTTGACGCCCGGCGGATTGCCGCCCAAAATAATATCAACGCCTCGACCGGCCATATTGGTGGCAACGGTAACCGCTCCTTTTTTGCCCGCCTGGGCGATAATCGCGCCCTCGCGTTCGTTGTTTTTGGCGTTTAAAACTTCGCAAGTCACCCCTTCCCGGCTTAAAAGCGCCGCCAGATGTTCATTGTGCTCGATTGACGCCGTTCCGATTAAAACCGGCTGGCCTTTCTTGTTTCTTTCCCTTACCTCTTTGACTATCGCCTGCCATTTGCCGCTTAAATTTTTATAAATCAAATCGGCGTTGTCGCGCCTAACCATCGGCTTATTAGTGGGAATGCTGACTGTTTCCAGATGATAAACTTTGGAAAATTCTTCCGCCGAAGTCTGCGCCGTTCCCGTCATTCCGGAAAGCTTTTTATAAAGACGAAAATAATTCTGGATGGAAACTTGGGCGTAAGTCCGGTTTTCGTCCTTAACCAAGACTCCTTCTTTAGCCTCGATCGCCTGATGCAACCCGCCGGTGTAGCGCCGGCCAAAAAGCATCCTGCCGGTAAATTCATCAACGATAATTATTTCGTCTCCGCCAGAGGGAGCGGATTTTACGACGTAATCCTTATCACGGCGAAAAAGCTCTTTGGCTTTCAGGCTTTCTTCCAGGAATCTCGTCAGACGCAAATTTTCCGGAGAATAAATATTGGAAACGCCAATCATTTTTTCAACCTTGCTTATTCCGGAATCGTTGATGCTGACCGACTTGAATTTCTCGTCAACCGAGTAATCTTCGTCTTTTTTAAGCAGCGAAACAATCCGGGCGAAAGTTTTATAAAGCTCGCTTGATTGTTGGTCGGGCGCGGCGATAATGAGCGGCGTCCGCGCTTCATCTATCAAAATGCTGTCAACTTCGTCAATAATGGCGAAATGCGGCGTTCTTTGAGTCTGCTGTTCGAGCGAATAAGCCAGATTATCACGCAGGTAATCAAAGCCGAATTCCTGATTGGTGCCATAAGTAATGTCGGCAAGATAAGCTTCGCGGCGGGAAACCGGCCTTAAAAATTCCTGCTGGACCAAAAAATTTCCGGTTTTATCCCGTTCCTGGTCGGCTAAAGCCTCCCCTTCTTTGGGAATCTGAAAATCCGGGTCATAAAGATACGCCCCGTTAGGAACAAGACAAGAGACGTTTAGCCCTAAAAATCTGTAAATCTGTCCCATCCAAACGGCATCGCGCCGCGCCAGATATTCGTTGACCGTGACGACGTGAACACCCTTGCCGTCCAAAGCGTTGAAAGCCGCCGGCGCCACCGCCGCCAAAGTTTTTCCTTCCCCGGTCAACATTTCGATTACCGATCCCTTATCCAAAAGAATTCCGGCTAAAAGCTGAACGTCGAACGGCCTTTTACCGGCCGTCCTTTTAGCCGCCTCCCTTGCCAAGGCAAAAGATTCAATTAAAAGTTCCTCTCGATTTTTGACCGGAAAATCTTCCCTGATTTTTAGAAACCGGATTTTTATTTCTTCGTCTTTAAGTTTTTCGATTTCGTTTTCTTTGGAGTTTATTTTCTCGGCTATCAGTTTTAAAGAAGACAACTGATCGGTGCCTAAGATTTTTTTCAAAAAATTAGCCATAAAAATCAGACTCCCCTTTGGTCCCGATATTTTTCGATTTCACGATAAAGTTTATCCCGAAGAAGGTCGATGGCGGCACGAGGGCTTTCGGCGGTTGTTTCGGCGATAATCGATTTTTTAGGCATATTTAAATCGCCTTTGGCAAAAAAAACTTCTCCTTTATAATGGTGGTTGCTCAAACGGCCGACTTCTACGAACATTTCGATGTTATTTTTCTTCTCGAGCCTTTCAATTAATTTGTCCAAGTCGTTGATTTTTTCCGCGATATAATCCTTAAAAACAGGAGTCAACTCAAGGTCGGTAGATTTAATATTTATATTCATAAATTAATTATAAATCATTGAAGCTTGGCGGCAAAAGAGGCGGCAGGAGGTGACCTCCAATTCTGTTTTGTAATGAATGAGTGCTCTTCCTGCCGCCACTTTTACCGCCTCCATTTATTAGCCCCGTCAGAGTTTCTGACAATCACATTTATTTTTTAAATATGATTATTTTAATTTTAAATACTTTTTCAAGGATAAACAAATCATCTCAAAAACTCTGCGAGGGTTAAAATAAATATAGCATAAATAAAAACAAAAATTAATCGATTCAGAAATAGGATTTAGGAAACGGCGAAAATCACAAGCTCCTGTTTTTTATTTTTCAACCTCAATACCCATTGAACGGGCGGTGCCGCGAACGATTTTTTCGGCCGCTTCAATGTCGTTGGCGTTCAAATCAACCATCTTCCTTTCGGCGATTTTTCTGACGTCTTCTTTGCTGACTTTGCCAACCTTGTCTTTCAAAGGATTGGCCGCGCCTTTTTCCACGCCGGCGGCTTTCTTAAGAAGAGCCGAGGCGGGCGGGGTTTTTAACTTAAAAGTAAAACTTCTGTCTTCGTAAATAGTAATCTCGGCGGGAATAATATCGCCCGTCATTTCTTTGGTGGCATCGTTAAATTGCTTGCAAAACTCGGCGATATTGACGCCGTGCTGCCCCAAAGCCGGACCGATTGGCGGCGCCGGATTGGCGGCCCCCGCCGGAATTTGAAGTTTTAAGATTGTTTTTATTTTTTTAGCCATAATTTAAAAATAATACTAAAATCCGGCGCCGAGGGAAAGGGGTCGGGAAAACGGAAGTTTTCCCGTGGCGGAGGAACTGGAACCGCTGGGTTCCAGGGAGGAGCGAAGCGACGATGGAGAGGGATTGGCGGCCCCCGCCGGAATTTGAAGTTTTAAGATTGTTTTTATTTTTTTAGCCATAATTTTTAATTTAATTATATTTTCTTGACCTGAAGCGAATCGATTTCAATAGCGGTTTCCCGGCCGAAGACCGGCACCATCACCTTAATCGTTCCCCGTTCATTGTTGATTTCGGAAATTTTTCCGTCGTAATCCTTGAATGGGCCGTCGGTGATTTTGACCAGGTCGCCGACCGACAGCTCGATGTTCATCCTCGGCGCCTCGCTCCCTATCCTTCCCAGCAGATAATCGATTTCTTCCTTGGAGAGCGGCGTTGGTTTTGTCGTGTCGGCGCCCACGAATCCGGTGACGTGCGGCGTATTTCTGACCACATACCAGGAATCTTCCGATAATATCATTTCAACAAGCACGTAGCCAGGGTAAATTTTTTCTTCAACAGTCGTCCGCCGGCCGTTTTTTATTTTAATTTTCTTTTCCTTGGGAACGACAACATTGAAAATCTTATCGCTCATCGCCAAAGATTCAACCCTTTGCTTCAGATAGCGCGCCACCGCTTCCTCATAGCCGGAATAAGTGTGAACGGCGTACCATTGGCGCATAGGTTCTCCTTCCGGTATTTGAAGTTTTGCTTTTTTTAAATTTCCAGCCATATTTTTAGTGGACAATAAACGATTGCAAAGCCAAAGAAAAAACATAATCAAAAAATCCCAAAAAGACCGCCAAAATAATCGAGAATCCTATAACCACCGCGGTGAGACGGATGGTTTCTTTTCTTGTCGGCCAATTCAAATGGGCGAATTCCTGCCTGGAGTCTTTTAAATAATTTGATATTTTACCAAACATTTTTTATTAAACAAACCGCTAAAAACGGCTCTAATTTATATACGCTAAATTTTAGGTTTTATCAAACTAAATGTCAAGATTTTGCACCTTAAGAGCGTGGGTTTGGATAAACGCTTTCCGGGGCTCGACTTCTTCTCCCATTAAAACGTCAAAAAGATGGTCGGCAGCGGCGGCGTCATCAATAGTGATTTTCTTTAAAATTCTTACTTCCGGATCCATCGTTGTTTCCCAAAGTTGACTCGGATTCATTTCGCCCAAACCTTTATATCGCTGAATAACGATTCCCTTGACTGCGCTTTCTTCGCCTCCCTCCGCCGGCTCCTGCTCGGAAATATTTTCCGCTTTTACGGACTCTTTCTTGGCCTGCTTAGCCAGTTTATTTTTCTGGAATTCCGAAACTATCTCGTCTTTCTGGGTTTCCGCGTAAGCGTAACGCCAATCTTTTCCGGATTGAACCCGGTAAAGCGGCGGCTGGCTGACGTATAAAAATCCGGCCTCAATCAACGGATTAAAATAGCGGTAGAAAAGAGTCAGAAGCAAAGTCCGAATGTGAGCGCCGTCGACATCGGCATCGGTCATAATAATGACTTTATGGTAGCGGGCGTTTTCGATATTGAAATTTTCCGAAATGGCCGTTCCGATGGCGACCACCAGCGAACGGATTTCGTTATTGGCGAGCATTTTATCCAGCCGCGATTTCTCGACGTTTAAAATTTTTCCCCGAAGCGGCAAAATCGCCTGAAAACGCCGGTTGCGCCCGGTCTTGGCCGAACCGCCGGCGGAATCTCCTTCGACGATGAATAATTCCGATTCTTCCGGATTCCGGCTCGAGCAGTCGGCCAGCTTGCCCGGCAAAGTCAGGCCCTCAAGGACGCCTTTTCTCAGCACCGTTTCCCGCGCGGCCTTCGCGGCCCTCCTGGCCTTAGCCGCCAAAAGAACCTTCTCGATTATCCGGCGCGCCTCCGACGGGCGCTTATCCAAAAATTCCTGCAAACTTTCGCTGACAACCGTGTCGACAGCCGCCCTCGCCTCCGGACTTCCGAGCCGGGATTTCGTCTGCCCCTCGAATTGCGGGTCGGGAATTTTTACGGAAACAACGGCTATAAGGCCTTCGCGGACATCGTCGCTTGTTAAATTTTCGTCTTTTTCTTTCAAATATCCTTCGTGGCGGGCGTAATTATTCAGGCCGCGGGTAAGAGCGGAACGGAAGCCGGTCAGATGCATGCCGCCATCGGGAGTAAAAATAGTGTTGGCAAAACTCAATTCTTCGGTTTCGGTTTTATCGACATAAGTAAAAGAAACTTCCACGGAAACTTTATCGGCCTCCTTGCTGGCGTAGAAAGATTCTTCCTGAAGCGGCTTCTCGTCGCGGGCAAGATATCTTATAAAAGAAAGCAATCCCCCTTCAAAACTGAAACCGTAAAGGCCGGGTTTGTCGCGCCAATCGAAAAAATTAATCCTGATGCCCTTGGTCAGATAAGCCTGCTGGCGTAAGCGGTTGATTATTTTTTTATCGTCGAATTCTATTTTGGGAAAAATTTCGGGGTCGGCTGAAAATTCAACCGACGTGCCGCTTTGGCCGCACTTGCCGATTTTTTTAACTTTGGCAGCCGGCTTGCCGCGCTTGTATTCCTGAAAATAAAGCTCGCCGTCGCGGCAGACTTTAACCTGCAAATTTTCGGAAAGGGCGTTCACCACCGAAACGCCGACGCCGTGAAGCCCGCCGGAAACTTTATAAGATTTGCCGCCAAATTTTCCGCCGGCGTGGAGGGTCGTCATAACCGTTTCCAAAGCCGATTTTTTGGTCTGGGCGTGCGTTTCCACCGGAATGCCGCGGCCATCATCGGTTACTCTTACTTTATTGGCGGGCAAAAGCTCAACGGTGATGTTTTTGGCGTAGCCCGCCATCGCTTCGTCGATGGAGTTATCAACCACTTCCCAAACAAGATGGTGCAATCCTTCGCCCGAAGTCGTGCCGATGTACATTCCCGGCCTCTTCCTGACCGGTTCCAAACCTTCCAAAACATAAATATCTTTGGCCGTATAAGAGCCGTCGTTTTTAGGTTTTTCCTTGTTTTTTTGCATTAATTCAATAAATCCCGTTAGAAAATTAATAGCGCAGTTGAACTACGCAAACCACTAAACCATTTGCTCGAAAATATTTCAATCAGGAAAACAACGCTCTTGATTTTCTAATGGGATAAAAAATAGCCGTTCGACTACCTTAGAATTCTAACATAAAAAATTGAATAAAAAAAGAAAAATCGGCGCCATTTGGAAAGATTTGACTTCGCCATCAATCCGGAGCTATGCTTTAAGTAGTTTTTAAAAATTAACCCTACCAAGTTTTTCCTCGCCCGCCTAAATTTCTTTGAAATTTGGGCGGGTAAAAAATTTGGAGGGGATAAAAAGGAGGGGAATATGAAAAAAGCGGGAAAAGAAAGAGTTTTGGTTGTTGACTTTACCGCCACTATCAATTACCGGTGCTATCAAAATTTAGCTATGGCAATAGCCCAAGTCAAACCGGAAGTATTATTTTTGAGAGCCGACAGCGGGGGCGGAGAAGCCGCCGCCAGCTTCGAGATTTATAATCTTTTAAAAAATTACAGAAGCCAGGGCGGGAAAATAATTTCTTACGTGAGAGACCAGGCCAACAGCGGAATGCTCGCCATCATTTCGGCCAGCGACAAAATAATCGCCAATCCCGTTTCTTACGTGGGAGGAATCGGAATTATTTCGGACATAGAAAAGGACAAAGGAAGGTATCGCACTTTAAAAATCGGCAAACACAAAGATATGTTTACCGGCCGGCCTCTGACTAAAACGGAGAAAAAAATTATCCTGGCTAATTTGCGGCATACTTATAGCGTATTTTGCGGAATAATCAGCGAAGGAAGAAAAATTCCGCTGGAACAAGTCAAAAAAATTGCCGACGGAAGGGTTTTTCATGCCGGTAAAGCCCTTGAATTAAACCTGATAGACGAAATAGCTTATATTTCAGAGGCGGAGAAGGAAGTAAAAAACCTGTTAAAAAACCTGAAAAATATTGATTACTCTTATGTCAAAATAGAAGATCCTCCGGACTAGAAAGGAGATAAAGAAGAGTAGCATTCTCCCGGTTTAAGCCGGGAGAATTTTTATATGCCAAATAACCAAAAAAACCGTGGTTCGTAAGATTGTGGCTGTTTACTTATAAAACGCCCTGTTTTCGGAGCGAAAATCGATATATTGAAGCTTGTTGAAATTTTGGTTTTGCTGAAGATAATTAATGACGCTTAAATCGTTTAACGGGCTGAAGCGCAGACTGAAATAAAGTTTCGGGCCGGAATTCAAGTCCGCCTCGATTTCTTCCAGGCTCAAATCATTAAGCCTTATTTCTTTGATATTCAGGCCGGAATTTTTTAAAACCTGAATAATGCCGAAAAAGTTGGCCAAAAAATCGGCGGGCAGGATTTTCGAGCCCAAGGGAATGGCGTTCTGGGAATAGTCGTCGGCGGCAATCAGAAGATTTCCCTGTGTCCGGAAAGCCTTTTCAAAAATTACCCCTTCTTCGTCAAACCAAAAACAGCCCGGCGAATCGCCTTTTTCAAAACACCAGATTCCCGCCGGCTGGCGCTCAATAACATTAGCCGTCAGCTCGTGTTGAAAATAATTCTTGGCTATTTCAATTTCCTTGACCGCCGGTAAAAAATTAAGACCGCTCCCGGAAATAGTATCCGGCCAGCTCAAAAAATTATAAAATCCCATAAAATACTTATACCGCGAATTCAAAACCTGGCCGTAAAGGTCCTGGTTTATCTCCCGCTGACTGACCCGTGAATTGCCCTGAATTTCAATTTTATTTATCCGGAAAACCGGCGAATAAACGATTGCATAAGCCAGAAAAACCAAAATCAGCAAAAGCAAACCGCTTAAAATAAAAATTTTAATCCGAAACCGCAAGCGGGAACGGGCGGAATAATCTCTTAGTATTTTGTTCGGCATAAGACGAAAGACCTATTTGATTATTTCTTTATTGATATATTTTTGAAGGGCCTTTGGAACCGAAATGGAGCCGTCTTTTCGCTGGTAATTTTCGATGATGGCGATAAGCATCCGGCCAACGGCAAAAGCGGTGGCGTTAAGCATATGGGCCAGCCGGGGTTTTGATTCGCCGGAAACCGGCCGGTAGCGGACGTTAGTGCCTCGGGACTGGAAATCGGTCGTATTGGAACAGGAATTGGTTTCGCGATATTTTCCCTGGCCCGGCATCCAGGTTTCAACGTCGAATTGCCGCGCGTCGGTAAAGCCCATATCGCCGGTGCAAATTTCAACCACGCGATAAGGCAACTCTAATTTCTTCATCAGTTTTTCCTGCATTGAAAGTAAAAATCTGTGCTCTATTTCAGATTTTTCCGGAAGGCTATAAGCGAACATCTCAACTTTATCGAACTGATGCACCCGTAAAATTCCCTTGGTGTCTTTGCCGTAAGAACCGGCCTCGCGACGGAAGCAAGTTGAAAATCCAACATAGCGGCGCGGCAAATCTTTTTCCTCGAAAATTTCGTTCATATGCAGGGGACCGATGGTGTGCTCGGAACTGCCGACTAAATAAAGATTGTCTTTCGGTAAAAAATATCTCTCCTCTTCCTGGTCAGTCGAAAGCCTGCCCATTCCGCGGTAAACTTCCGGCTTTATCATTACCGGCGGAATAACCGGAATAAACCCTTCGGCCGTCAACGTTTCAAAAGCCAGATTAACCAAAGCGAATTCGAGTAAAACCGCGTCGCGTTCCAAATAACCGAAACGGCTACCGCTCACCTCGGCGGCTTTTTTGACGTCAATCAGACCAAGCTTTTCTCCAATTTCCAGATAATCTTTTACGGTAAAATCAAAATCGGGCCTCTTCCCTTCTTCCCTCAAAATCCGGTTTTCTTCTTCGCTTTTTCCTCTCGGAACATCGGCAAAAGGCAGATTGGGAAATCTTCCCAAAACCGCCTCCCTTTCCTTTTCGGCTTCTTTTAAATTTTCTTCAAGCGCCTGAATTTTTTCTTTTAATTTTTTGGACTCTTCTATTTTTCTTTCGGCGGACAGTTTTTTATGAACGGCCCGGTTGTCGTCCAACTCTTTTACCAGCTCGCGCCATTTTTTGTCTATGGCCAAAAAATCATCGACAAGCGACGGATTGATTCTTTTAGCGGCGACTCCCTCTCTGACTTTTTCCGGCTCGAGCCGGATTAAATTCTGGTCAATCATATTTTAATAAAACCCCTGTAGATTAAAACGACCAGCAAAATAATTACCGCCTGAATGCCGGCGCCGATATAGGGATGGTTTTCGATGTGAATTTTGGTGTGGATGGAATTATGGAAACGGTAATGCGCCTGAAGGAGGGCGTTCTGGGGAAAAAGATAACTTAATCCCCCGAGAAAATCAGGCAAAAATCCGCCAAAAAGCCCGGCCCCCAAGTTGACCAATCCCCAGAACGTCGCCGGCCTCAAGAGTAACAAGCTTATAGCCGCCCCGCCCAAGACGTCGAACATAATCGAAAAAAAGGCGCTTTTTTCCTCTCTTCTGAACGCTTTGAAGATGATTTTTCCGTTAGGGCCCATTTTAAGATCGTTGAGTATGCCGTCATTCAAATAATCCCAGTGAGGAATGGCGTCTAAAACGTAATGGCTGGCAAGAGCCAAACCAAAAGTCTCGACCGGATTAAGACCTAATCCGGAAAAAGCCGCCCCCACGAACTCGTGAACCATTAAAGTCATATATATTATTTTATAAAATAAAAAACCGCGCCGCAAGAAAAAACCCTCGATAAATCGAGGGTTAGAAACTAATCTGTTATTTG
>CAZODS010000016.1:5638-10673 GCA_964578705.1 uncultured Candidatus Saccharibacteria bacterium | reverse complement strand
AGGAGTTCGATAAGGGTAAAGGAGGAACGGGAAGAAGATGATAGCTTCCTTAAACCGAAAAATCTGAATGCGTCTGTTTTCCGGAGAAACTTAGGAAGCATAAGGTGTGTGTGTGGATTACGCCGGAGAGGGAATTTCATTATTAAAGTATAGTAAAAATCGGACTGAAGCGCGATTTTTGCGGTCGCCTTACCGGAAAATCGCGCCGTATTTATCTTCTAGCATTTCTTTTATGCCATTTATTTTTTCGTCAACTTCCTTGTCGAGTAAAGTTTTTTTATCGGAACGAAAAATCAGGCGGAAGGTCAGACTTCTCGCTTCTTCTTTCATGTCTTCGTCGGTGTATTCATCGGCTAAATCAACGTTCTCGATGTCACGGAGGTCATAGTTTGAAATATCCATTAAAATATTCCCTATCCTGAATTGCTTATCAACCAAAAAAGACAAATCCCTGATAACGGCCGGATATTTTGGAAACGGCTCGAATTCTTTTTCTCCTTCAATCAAGCCCATCAATTTCTCTAAATCTTCTATTTCGGCAAAAGCCAGCGGATAATCTTTTTTAGCGGCAATAAAACCAATCTCGCCCAAAACCGCGCCGTCGCTTTCTATTCTTAAGCCGCCGGACGTTTCCTTAAGGAAATAGTCGGCGAGCCCAATTTTTTTAAAGAGCTCGTCAACGGCGCCCTTTAGTTCCGGAAAACGATTTTCCTTTTTCGCGGCCATCGCCATCGCCAAATTCCATTTCTCGGAAACGGCTTGACCGGCGACGGAAAAAACCTTTCCAATTTCAAAAAATTGAAACTTGTCGAAAAATCTGCCGTTCTCTTCGTGATTTTTAACGATTTCCGATTTTAACTTCGGCCGCAAAACGGCAAACTGTTCACTTGAAGGATTTTTCAAAAATACCAGTTTTTTTTCGGAATTTTCTTTTAAGGCTTCTCCCTTGGAGATAAAAGAATAATTGTAAACTTCATCAAAGCCCAATCCCGCCAAAATTACCCGAATTTGCTCCTTAAACATCACGATGTCATCTTCCTTTGCTGAAGCCAAAGAAACAACCGGCGCCGCGGCCTTAAGATAATTATAACCATAAAGCCTTATCACCTCCTCCGCCAAATCTTCAAAACTGGAAATATCGGTTCGTAGTATCGGCGGCCTGACAAGAAAAATATTTTCGTTCTTTTTGCCGGTTTTTATTTCAAACCCCAGCCGTTTTAAATAATTTTGGGCGGTTTTGGAGCCGAAGCCGGCGCCCGCCAGCTCGTTAAATCTTTCGACGTCAAATTCAATCAGCTCCCGGGACGCCGGTTTCGGGTAAAAACTCGCCGAATCAACGAGTCTGACGCCAAGCTCTTTGAGCAAAACCGTGGCCCGATCCATTCCTAATCCAGCTAACGCGGGACTTAAATTATGCGCAAATCTCAGAGAGGCGTCCGTTTGAAGACCTATTTTTTTTGAAGTTTTAAATATGGAAGCGCCGTCAAACGCGGCTGCTTCGACTATAATTTTTTTGGTTTTGGCGGTTATCTCCGCCTCTTTGCCGCCCTTAATCCCGGCAATTGCCAAAAGTTTTTTGCTGTCGGATATCAAAAGCGCCTGTTTAGGTAATTCAATATTCTGATTGTCTAAAGTTTTAATTTTTTCTTTATTTTTGGCGGGACGGATTATTATTTCCCATTCGCCTTTTCTGTTTTTTTCCAACTTATCGGCGTCAAAAGCGTGAAGCGGCTGGCCGGTTTCAATCATTACGTAATTCATAATATCAACAACGGGATTAATGGAATTCAGGCCGCAATCTTTTAGATATCGCTTTAACCTTCCGGAAATAGCCTGTTTGATTTTATTAAGTTCAAAATATCGCGCTTCGTATCGTGGACAAAGCTCAGCGTCTTTTACACTAATCTTTAAAAATCCTTTTCCGGAAGGCGGGTTGATTATATCTGGTTCGAGCGGCGGCATTTTTAAATCCAAAATAGCGGCGGCTTCTTTGGCTATCCCCCAATGGGAAGCGGCGTCAGACCAACGGTTCGGCGAAACAGCTATCTCTAGCGCGCCGCCGGCGATTTCGGTTTCAAAAGATTTCAAATCAAGCTCTTTGGCAAGCTTGTTTTGCGACGGAACTTTTGGTAAGAGTTTTTTAATTAAAAAATAAGAAAATTTCATTATTCAACGCTATTTATTTTTAAAATTTGAATAAAAATTGCGAACTAATTTTCTGACGTACAAGCTGGCATTTTTCAGCGATTTTAATAAAGCAATATAAAACATAATTTGAAATCAAAATTGCCTTATAAATCTCAGGTCGCCACCATAGAAAAGACGGATGTCGGGGATTTTGTATTTAATCATCGCCAAACGCTCTAAGCCAACACCAAACGCAAATCCCTGATGTTCATCGGGATTGTAGTGAGCGGCCTCAAAAACCGCCCGATGAACCATCCCCGCCCCCATCACTTCCAGCCATTTTGATTTATCGTTATCGGCTGAGAATTTTATGTCCACCTCCAGCCCCGGCTCGACGAAGGGAAAGTAGCTTGGCCGGAAACGAAATTCAACCTTCTCTTTAAAAAACTCCCTGAAAAATTCTTCAATAATAAATTTAAAATTAGCCAGCGAAACGCCTTTGCCAACCATTAGTCCTTCAACCTGGTAAAAATTAATCTCGTGGTTGGCGTCGGTCGCTTCATAGCGAAAAACTCTGCCCGGCACGATAATTTGGAAGGGCGGTTTATGCGCCTCCATATACCTGATTTGCATCGGCGAAGTGTGAGTTCTCATTAGCAATTTCTGATTTTCAACTCCAGATTTTGAATCTTTTGGTTCTTTAAGCCAAAAAGTGTCCCACATTTCTCTGGCCGGGTGATTAGGGGGGATATTTAGAGCGTCGAAGTTATAGTATTCGCTTTCAACTTCCGGCCCCTCGATAACCGAAAAATTAAGCTTCAGAAAAATATCCCTGACTTCTTTTTCCACTTTGCCTAAAATATGCCTGTGGCCCAGGGCAATTTTTTTGCCCGGAGCGGTAAAATCAAAAGTTGGCTTCGCCGCCGCCGATTTTTCGAGAAATTTTAATTTTTCTTCCAGCAAGGAATTTAATTCCTGTTTCAGGGCGTTTATCTTAGGGCCGAATTTTCTTTTTTCTTCAAGCGGCAAAACCGGCAACTTTTCAACCAAAGCCGCCATTTTGCCTTTTCGGCCGAGGTATTCAATTCTTATTTTTTCCAATTCTTTTGCTCCGGAAACATCCTTAATTTTTTCCGAAAAATCATCTTTAATTATTTTAAGGCTCTCTACCTCCATTTTAAAATTTTACAAAAATAGCCGTTTTTTATCAATAAATCCGCCATAAACCCCGCGCCACGAGTTTACATCCACGGCTTTCGGACTTACGCTTCGCGGTTTTGCGCCATTCATCCCCGCGCATATATGGGCGCAAGGGGTCATCCCCGCCTTTTCAGATAAAACTTCCGGTATAAGACGAATAATATATCCGCCGCTAAGAAGCGAAGTTTTTAACTAATTAGAGAATAAAAAAATCCCCCATCCCGAATTATCGGAACGAGGGATATTAACCCTAACGGCTTCTTGCGAACTGCAAGATAGCCTTAAAATGAGATGGGGACATCGGGATAAAAGGATCAAGCCGTATTTTTCCGGGCTTTTCCGGATTATTCGGATCGGTTAAATATATTATTTTAACCCACCGGCTGTCGATCACTTTTTCCTCTTCAGTAGACGGCTGTTTGGGATCGACTACCCAATTCTCGTTTTCTTTAAGTTTGTACTTAAAAAAGACTTTAATATGGAGAGAGCCCTCAACTTTCTCGTCTTTTCCCGAAACCGCATAAGCAAACTCCAGTCTTTTTGTGTCGATCGTATTACCCGTCTCTTCAAACGCCTCTCTTTTCGCCGCCATTCTTGTAAGCGCAATCAAATCCTGATAATTGACGCCGGCGCATCCCTTTTCTTCGGCTATGGCGCGCAAAATGCCTTTTGGATCATCCTGCTGCTCGGCCTTTCCTCCCGGCAAACGCCATTTCTTCTTCTGGTCTTCGATAACGGCAAAAACATTCGGGCCGCGGTAAGCGACTATACCGACGAACAAACTGCCTACGGCATGATCAACGTATCTTAGGTCGCTTTCTCCGTCTATATCGGTTTTTTCTTCCGGCGGTCTAGCTTCGGCCAACGCCTTAGCTTTAATGTCATTCATACAAACACCTCCTTTTTTATTTTTAAAGTACTGCCTGTTTACTACATAATATCAATAAGATTTCGATTTGTCAAGCCTACAAGGTAGACCCCGGTGTTTAGCGTCGGGCTTGCCGCAAGAGGCAACCAAAAAAAACGCGCCGACTTTGCGGCTCGCCGCCACTTCTCCTCTAAGCCTCCGGTTTTACTAAAAACCGCCCGATTTCGGGCGGCTTATTCTTGATTTTAATTGTTATCCGAGGGCAATTTTCCGCTCCGTTTTTCGTAAGCCATTTTCCGCGCGATAGCTTGACGTTCCGCGTCCTCTTTCGATAATTTTTCTATTTCTTTGATGTTCATATAAGAAACGATCGTGCCGTCAACTAATTTAATTGTTGATTCTTCGATGTTTTCTCCGGATTTGTCGTATTTTTTATCTTCAACAATATCGCCCGACTTGATTGCTTCTTTTATCTCAAGCATGGCGGCAAACGTTATTGGCTCGCCATCGTAAAAATTCGCCTTCTTTTCTGTTTTTAGAGATAATTTCGCGCTGATTTTTCTTGTTTTATCTTCCAGCTTTTTCATCGCTTCTTTATTTTCGTAATACAAAACTTTTCCGTCCGGGAGCGTAATCGTAATTTCCTCGAGTTCCTGGCCGTCTTTTCCGCTGCGTTTTTCTTTGACGATAGCCGCGCCTTTTCGAACAAGATCGTTAACCCCTTCAGCCCCGATAACTTCTATTTCCTTATTAAATTTTGCCTCTTCGATGGATTCCGGCCTTGATTTATCGAACTTATTTAAATAATTTATGTCTAAATTTTCTTTTTTACTCATGTTG
>CAZODS010000016.1:0-5538 GCA_964578705.1 uncultured Candidatus Saccharibacteria bacterium | reverse complement strand
TGGTTGCGGAGACGGGAGTCGAACCCGCAAACTTCAGCTTATGAGGCTGACGAGGTAGCCGCTCCTCTCCCCCGCGATATTACCTATTAAGCATCATATACAAAAATAAGTTGGTTGTCAAAATAAAAATTTCTGCTAACATAATAACGTTGCCTCATGACGCCCGGCGGGGCAAAAACTCAATAATTTCGCCCTCTTAATTTTTCGGCTCTGTAGTTCAACGGTTAGAACGGAGCACTCATAACGCTCAGAAGATGGTCCGACTCCATCCAGAGCCACCAGCCGAACCAATTTTATGATCGAAACGAATAAAAATTTATAATTTTAATTTTATAATTAACATAATGGCTTCAAATATAAATAGAGAAAATTTAAAACATTTAATAGACCTGGCGCGGCTTGAAATAGAAGAAAAAAAACAGGATAAACTGCTTAAAGATTTAAAGAGTATCCTCGATTATTTCGAAGAGTTACGGTTAGTAGACACTGAAAATGTCCGGCCGATGACCGGCGGCACCGCTTTAAAAAACGTTTTTCGCCAAGATGACGAAAGAGAGAATTCTTTTCGCGGCTCGGGATACGAAGCGTTTCCCGAATCCCAAAACGGCTATTTAAAAATCCCTTCTATTTTTAAAGAAAAAAATGATTAATCTCCGGGATTTAACCATAAAAAATTTTAGAGAAAGGCTTCTGAAAAAAGAATTATCGGGTTTGGAAATAGCTCAGGCATTTTTTAAATACATCAAAGAAAAAGACGGGGAAATAAACGCCTATCTCAATCTCTTAGAAGATGAAGCCCTGCGAGAAGCCGAGAAAGTCGATTTGATGATTGAGAGAGGAGAAGAACTCCCGCTTTTGGCCGGCGTACCTCTGGCTATTAAAGACGTCATTTTAATAAAAGGCCATCTGGCGACCGCCTCGTCTAAAATGCTTGAAAATTACCGCGCCAGCTACGACGCCACCGTCATCAAAAAGCTGAAAGAAAGCCACGCCGTGTTTTTGGGAAAAACGAATTTGGACGAATTCGCGATGGGTTCTTCGACCGAAAATTCCGCTTTTAAAACCACCAAGAACCCTTACGACTTAAGCCGAGTTCCCGGCGGTTCTTCCGGCGGTTCGGCCGCGGCCGTCGCCGCCCATATGGCGGTCGCCGCTTTAGGTTCCGATACCGGCGGCTCCATCCGCCAGCCGGCCGGATTTTGCGGCATCGTCGGCCTGAAACCGACTTACGGCGCCGTCTCCCGCTATGGGCTGATGGCGATGGCTTCGAGCCTGGACCAAATAGGGCCTATGACCAAAACCGTCGAAGACGCCGCGATTTTATTTTCGGCAATTACCGGAAAAGACACGATGGATTCAACCAGCCAAAATTCGCCGGCCGGCGAAAATTACGATGAAGAACTTTTAAAGCCCGATTTTAAAAAAATAAAAAATCTGACCGTCGGTTTGCCGGAAGAATATTTCATCAAAGGAATGGATAAAAATATGGCCTCCGGTTTGGACCAGACTATTAAAGAAATAGAAAGCCTGGGATTAAAAATAAAAAAAATATCGCTCCCCCACACCAAATACGCGCTCTCCTGTTATTACATAATAATGCCGGCCGAAGTCAGCGCTAATTTGGCGCGGTTCGACGGCTTGCGCTATAGTCCGGTTAGCGGAGTCAAAAGAGAAGGCCTGGACTTGGCGGAACTTTACAGCCAAAACCGCAGCGTCGGTTTTGGCGAAGAAGTAAAACGCCGGATAATTTTAGGAACCTTCGTTTTATCTTCCGGATATTACGACGCTTATTACAATAAAGCCCAGAAAGTCCGCGCTTTAATAAAAAATGATTTCGAAGAAGCCTTTAAAAACGTCGACGCCATTCTAACGCCGGTTTCGCCAACGCCGCCTTTTAGAATCGGCGAAAAAATGGACGACCCGCTCTCGATGTACCTTTCCGATATTTTTACTATCCCCATTAACCTCGCCGGCGTACCCGCCGTTTCCATTCCAATCAACAACTGGAATAAAATCAGCCCGCTTCCTTTGGGATTCCAGCTTATCGGAAGACATTTCCGCGAAGTTGACATTTTGGGACTTGGCCAGTATTATGAAAAACTGAAATGAACGCCACCACAACTCTGCCCGACCAAATTTTAAATTTGGAAAATCTTCTTTTTAGCAGTGTAATCCACAGCGCCCTCCCGGAGGGTAAATTTTTAGCGCTCGCCGCCGCCGGCCTTTTCACTAAATATTTAACCGATTTGAAATTTTTAAGTATCGCCATAACAACTATATTTATAATCGGCGCGATTTATTTTATTGTCGCCTCCAACTGGCTCGGATCGAACATTGAAAGAATCAGCGGCGCGCTGAAGAAAAGCGACAAAAACAAGAAAAGAGTTTCGAGGGCGTGGCTAAAAACCAAAAAACTTTTGTCTTATGGAGATGAAGGCCGTTCCAAACTTGCCATTATTGAGGCCGATAACATCTTGGACGATATTTTGAAATCAGCCGACATTAAAGGGGAGACTTTAGGCGAACGGCTGAAAAACTTAAACGCCGCCCAGTTTCCCAATTTGAATGAAATTTGGGAGGCGCATAAAATCAGAAACCGCCTAGTCCACGAGCCGGATTATTCTCTTGATTCGCAAACCGTTTTAAAAATAATCGGCTTCTACGAAAAAGCATTCAAAAGTTTGGAACTGATAGACTAAAGGAGTAATAGAAAAACGCAAATCACTTGCGTCGCGCGCCTTATCCGCAACCAAAAATCCGCTTATTTCTTTTTTCCTTCAATAATCAGCTGACTGATGTTGGCGGGAACTTCTTCGTAATCGCTAAATTCCATCGTGAAGCTTCCCCTTCCCTGGGTCATTGAGCGAAGTTTGGTAACATAACCGAACATTTCCGAAAGCGGCACTTTGGCATCTATAATTTTGACGTTCGCCCGGTCGCCCAGATTTTCAATTCTGCCCCGCTTGGAATTCAAGTCGCCGGTTATATCGCCCATAAATTCCGCCGGCGTGATAACCTGGATTTTCATAACCGGCTCCAAAATGACCGGCTTGGCGCGCCTGGCCGCTTCCTGAAAAGCCATTGAGGCGGCAATTTTAAAAGCCATTTCCGAAGAATCGACTTCATGAAAAGAGCCGTCGTAAAGCTCGACTTCGACGTCGGTTACCGGATAACCGGCCAGAATACCCTTATCCAGCGCCTCCTTGATTCCTTTCTCAACGGCGGGAATAAATTCTTTTGGAATAGCGCCCCCTTTAATCTCGTCCAGAAAAACAAATCCCTTATTCCTTTCGAGCGGCCTGACTTTGATTTTGACGTGGCCGTATTGGCCTCGGCCTCCGGATTGGCGGATATACTTTCCTTCGGCATCGCCTTCGCTATTAATCGTTTCGCGGTAAGCCACCTGCGGGCGGCCGACGTTGGCTTCAACGCCGAATTCTCGTTTCATCCGGTCAACGAGAACATCGAGGTGCAGCTCGCCCATTCCGGAAATGATTGTCTCGCCCGTTTCGGGATCGCCCTTAATTTTGAAAGTCGGGTCTTCTTCGGCTAAGCGATGCAAAGCCAAACCCATTTTTTCCTGGTCGGCTTTGGTTTTCGGCTCGATACGGATGCCGATAACCGGCTCCGGAAACACGATTTTTTCCAAAAGCACCGGAAAATTCGGGTCGCAAAGGCTGTCGCCGGTGGTTGTGTTTTTTAAACCGACAATAGCGGCGATTTCTCCGGCGTAAATTTCTTCCACTTCTTCCCGTTGATTGGCGTGCATCCTGACTATCCGGCCGATTCTTTCCTGGCTATTTTTTTTAACGTTTGAAATATAAGAGCCTTTTTTTAAAATACCCGTGTAGTTCCTGAAATAAGTCAGGCTGCCGACGTAAGGGTCGTTGGCAATCTTAAACGCCAAGCCGATAAAAGAGTCGCTGTCGCTTGGCTTAAATTCCATCTCCATGTTGGTTTTAGCATTCACGCCTTTAACGGGAGGCAAATCAAGCGGCGAAGGAAGATAATCCGAAACGGCGTCCAAAACAAACTGAACGCCCTTATTCTTCAAAGCCGAACCGCAAAGAACCGGAACCAGTTTATTGGCGATAGTCGCCTTCCTTAAAACCGAGCGGATTTCGTCTATGGAAATTTCGCCGCCGTTTAAGTATTTATCCATCAATTGGTCGTCGTTATCGGCCACTTTTTCAATAAGCTTTTTCCTGGTCTCGGCAACTTTTTCTTTAAATCCGGAAGGAATTTCTATTTCAATAATATTTTCGCCGTGCTCTCCTTCAAATTTAAAAGCTTTTTCCCTGATTAAGTCTATAACCCCTTCAAAATTGGATTCCAAACCGATGGGAAGCTGAATTGGGATGGCGTTGACAGTCAGGCGGTCAAGAATGGATTGATAGCTTTTTTCAAAACTGGCTCCCATCCGGTCCAGCTTGTTAATAAAGCAAATTCTCGGCACATTGTATTCGTCGGCATAGTGCCAATTGGTTTCCGATTGCGGCTCGACGCCGGCAACGCCGTCAAAAACCACCACGGCGCCGTCGAGCACTCTTAAAGACCTTTTCACCTCAACCGTGAAATCAATATGTCCGGGAGTGTCGATAAGGTTTATCTGATTTTCAAAATCTTTATTTTTGTTCCGATAAGTCGGAGTCCAAAAAGCGGTAGTGGAGGCGGAAGTAATGGTTATTCCCCTTTCCCTTTCCTGTTCCATCCAATCCATCACTGTCGTTCCCTCGTGAACCTCGCCGATTTTATGCGCCAATCCGGTATAAAAAAGGACGCGTTCGGAAACGGTCGTTTTTCCGGCGTCAATGTGGGCGACAATGCCAATATTTCTAATTTTGTTTAGAGGATGAGACCTGGGCATAATAAGGAGTTATCTTATTTTTAGGCGAAGTGGGCGAAAGCGCGGTTGGCTTCGGCCATGCGGTGAGTGTCCTGTTTCTTTTTGATGGCCGTTCCTTCGTTTTTGGAAGCGGCGATTATTTCAGCCGCCAGTTTTTTATGCATCGGCTTGCCTTTTTGGCTTTTGGCCGCTCCGATAATCCAACGCAAGGCCAGGATAAACTGCCTTTCGGCGGAAACTTCCCGCGGAATCTGATAGTTGGCGCCGCCAACCCGTTTCGAGGCGACCTCCAAAAGCGGCGAAGCGTTTTTGACCGCCTTTTCAAAAACCAAAACAGGATCTTCTTTGGTCGTTTTTTTGATTTCATCCAAGGCCGAATAGATTATTTTTTCGGCCGTCGATTTTTTGCCGTCCTTCATCACATAATTTATCAGCCGGCTCAAATCAACGCGCCCGTAAACCGCGTCTGCCGGATGATGCCTTTTATAATTTGCTTTTCTCCTCATTTTTTATTTGGGCCTTTTGGCGCCGTATTTTGACCGCTGCTGTTTCCGGTTTTCGACTCCGGTCGTGTCCAAAATGCCGCGAACAATATGATACCTGACGCCGGGCAAATCTTTAACTCTGCCGCCCCGAACCAGCACTATTGAGTGCTCCTGAAGCGTGTGGCCTTCGCCGGGAATATAAGCGGT
>CAZODS010000015.1:7651-11344 GCA_964578705.1 uncultured Candidatus Saccharibacteria bacterium | reverse complement strand
CGCCATTTCTACGACTATATTTTAATAGACCTGCCGCCGAGCCTTAATCTTTTGACGGTTAACGGCCTGATGGCGGCCGACGAGGTTTTGATTCCGGTCCAGGCCGAATATTACGGCCTTGAAGGGCTGGGGCAGCTTCTGGAGAGCATCAATTTAATTGAAAATAATTTAAATCACCGGCTGAAAATAACCGGCGCGTTTCTGACGATGTACGACAAACGGGAGCGCTTAAACCGCGATGTCGCCAAAAATCTCCGCCGCTATTCTCCTTTTATGGTTTTGGAAACGGAAATTCCCCGAAATGTTTCGCTGGCGGAAGCGCCGAGTTTTTCCAAGCCGGTCATTCTTTACGATCCGGAATCGCTTGGAGCGCGCGCTTACGAAAGGCTGGCGCGGGAAATTGTCAATCAGGAAAAAATCGAAATGCCGGCCTCTTTGAATTATGAGTTCGGAAATTTTAATATATAAGAATGCCGCTGGGAAAAGGTTTGGAATCATTAATACCTCCGAATAGCTCCAACCCTCAAAACGGGAGCGGGATTTCGGGGCAAAATATTCCGGATTACAAAGTTGAAATAGATTATCGCGAAGAAAAAATCGCGCCTTCGGAGCCGCCGGCCGTTTCTCAAGGCAAAATTTTCCGCGAGCCGAAAACCGATTATGTTTTCCAGATTGAGGTTGAAAAAATCCGGCCCAATCCGGAGCAGCCCAGAAAAGAATTTAACGAAGAAGCGCTTAAGGAACTGGCGGCCTCTATCAGAGAATTCGGCATTATCCAGCCGTTGGTTGTTTCTAAAATAGAAATCGAAACCCCAAGCGGACAGGATGTTTTTTACCAGCTTATTGCCGGCCACCGGCGGCTCTTGGCTTCCAAAATAGCCGGGTTGGAACGGGTTCCGGCAATCGTTAAAAATGTTGACTTGAAGCGGGAACGGCTGGAGCTGGCGGTCATTGAAAATATCCAGAGGGAAAACCTTAATCCGATAGAAGTGGCGCGGGCTTATTCGCGTTTAAGCGACGAATTCGGCTTAACTCAAAGAGAGATCGGTTCGCGTTTGGGCAAAAGCCGAGAAGTTGTTGCTAACGCAATGAGGCTCTTATCTTTGCCGTCAAAAATCCAGGATGCCGTTAGCCGCGGCCAGCTAACTGAAAGCCACGCTCGCCTTTTGATGGCGATCGCCGAACCGGCCGCCCAGGACGCTTTGTTTGAAGAAATTTTGAAAAACAATCTTTCTGTCCAGGAATTAAAATTCCGGGTCAGCCGGCAAAAAGAAAAAAATCAGGCCGATAAACCGGCGCAAGGGCTGCCCCCCGAAATAATAATGGCGGAGAAAGAGTTAAGTTCGCGGCTTCAGGCTCCGGTTTCCATTCAGGCGGGCGACAAGGGCGGTAAAATAACGATCCATTTTTATTCCCAGGAAGAATTGTCGCAGATTTTAAATTCTCTCGGAAATTCTCAAAATGGCTAATAATCAAAATAAAATAAATACTCTTCTTGAGCGTGGCGTTGAGGAAATTATAGACAAAAATCATTTGCTTCAGGATTTGAATTTCGGAAAAAAATTACGGATTAAATTCGGCATCGACCCGACTCGCCCCGACATTCATCTGGGGCACACGGTTGCTTTAAGGAAGCTGAATCAGTTTCAAAAATTAGGCCATAAAGCGGTTCTTATTATCGGCGATTTTACCGCCCAAATAGGCGATCCCTCCGGCCAGTCGGCCGAGCGAAAATCTCTTTCCGAAAAAGAAATTAAAAATAATCTCAAAGGCTATCTGAATCAGGCCGCAAAAGTAATTGACATAAAAAAAACGGAGATTTATTACAACAGCGAATGGTTTAAGAAGGATGGGTTGAAGGTGATGTTGACTATGGCGCGGGCGGCGACTTTTCAGCAGGTAATAAAAAGAGATGATTTTCAAAAGCGACTGGAAGCCAATAGAGACATAAGTATTTTAGAGATTTTATATCCGCTTTTACAGGGTTATGATTCGGTAAGAGTGGGGGCGGATGTCGAGATTGGCGGCACTGATCAGAAATTTAACTTGCTTATGGGCCGCAGAGTTCAGCGTTATTTTAGCCGGCCCGAACAAGATATTGTTATGGTTCCGATCCTTGAAGGAACAGACGGCGTCCGTAAAATGAGCAAAAGCTATGGTAATTATATCGGCTTGGAAGAAGAGCCCGAAATGATATTCGGTAAGCTGATGTCAATTCCGGACGGCTTAATTGAAAAATATTTTACTCTTCTGACCGATTCGGCGCCGGAAAAAAGCGTCAGCCCTTACGAAAACAAAAAATTATTAGCCTGGACAATCGTTTCGATGTATCACGGCAAAAAAACGGCCGACAAAGCGAAAGAAAATTTCATAAAAACTTTTTCTCAAAAAGAAACGCCCGAAGAAGTCCGGCCGGCGAAACTGGCCAAACACGATCTGTCCGCCGTAGATTTGGTAATCGGCCTCAAAATGGCAAAAAGCAAAAACGAAGCAAAAAGGTTGATCGAGCAGGGAGGGCTGAAAATCGAGGACCAGGCGATAAAAGATCCGTTAAGGATTTTAAATTTGAGCGGCGGCGAAATCGTCAAAATCGGAAAATATCATTTTTTTAAAATTTCCTGAATTTTAAATGATAAAAAGCGTTGTTTTAATAGTTCTTGATGGCTGGGGGATAGGCCGGCGGGATGAAACCAATCCTATTTACGCCGTTAAGCCGCCTACTTTTAAAATGCTTGAGGAAAATTATCCGGTAACAAGCCTTCAGGCGTCGGGAATAAGCGTTGGTTTGAGCTGGAGCGAAACGGGAAATAGCGAGGTTGGCCACTTGACGATGGGCGCCGGCAAGGTGCTTTATCAACATTTTCCCAGGATAACGATGGCAATTCGCGACGGCTCTTTTTTTGAAAATCCGGTTCTAAAAGAAGCGTTTAATCATGCTAAAAAAAATAATTCCAGTGTTAACTTTGTTGGCCTTTTAAGCGACGCCAATACTCATGCTTCCATTGAGCATCTTAAGGCGCTTATTAAGATGGCGGCCAAAGAAGAGGTTTCTAAAATAAAACTTCAGCTTTTTGCCGACGGAGTAGACAGCCCGCCTCGTTCTATTAAAAAAATGCTCAAAGAACTGCCTCTCGAAAATCTTTCAACTCTAATCGGCCGCTACTACGCGATGGACAGGGAAGGCCGCTGGCAGCTGACCGAAAACGCTTACCGGCTTTTAACGGGGCAAACTCCGGAAGTCGGCGACAGCCCCGAAGAAGTCGTCGATAAAGCTTATCAGAAAAACTTTAACGATAATTACATCCCGCCGGCGAGGTTCGCGGGCAAAAGGGGAGTCGAAGAAAACGACTCGGTTATATTTTTCAACTATCGCGAAGACAGCATCCGCCAGCTTGCCGAATCTTTTTTTAGTCCGGATTTCGACAAATTTCCGCGCGCGGAGCTGAAAAATGTTTATCTGTCGTCTTTTACAAAATACCGCAGCGATTTCACCGTTCCAGTTGCCTTTCCCGCCGACGAAGTTAAAAATCCATTAGGAAAAGTTTTGGCGGATAACGGCAGAACTCAAATGCGTCTGGCGGAATCTTTGAAATACGCTCACGTTACCTATTTTTTTAATGGCTATCGCGAGCCGCCGTTTACCAACGAATACAGAGTTTTAATTCCTTCTCTTCAGCTGGTGCATCCCGACGA
>CAZODS010000015.1:0-7551 GCA_964578705.1 uncultured Candidatus Saccharibacteria bacterium | reverse complement strand
TTACCAACGAATACAGAGTTTTAATTCCTTCTCTTCAGCTGGTGCATCCCGACGATCAGCCGGAAATGCGTTCCGGTGAAATTACGGCGCGGCTTATCCAGGCCATGGAAAACCGGACGTTTGATTTTATCCTGGTTAATTACGCCAACCCCGACATTATCGGCCACACTGCCAATTACGATGCCTGTGAAAAAGTGGTTTCGATTATCGATAAAGACATTGATAGCATAGTTAAAACCGCCTTAAATCAGAAAGATACCGTTGTTCTGATTACTTCCGATCATGGCAATATAGAAGAAAAAATAAATTCGAAAACCGGCCTTTCGGAAAGCGGTCATCAGCCCAACCCAGTTCCTTTTTATGTTATTAATGATGAGTTTAAGGGCAGAAAATTCAGCAATTACCGCGAGCTGGAAAACGAAACGGTGGGCGTTTTGGCTGATGTGGCGCCGACGGTCTTGGAGCTTTTAGGCTTGCCCGTTCCCAAAGAAATGACCGGCCAGAGCATTTTAAGAAACCTTCTTTAGTTATATCTTTTATTTTGGCGGCAAGAAATCATTTTATAATTTGCTTAAAACGCGGAAATCGTTATATTAATTTAAAAGAAAGAGAGCAGGCGGACGGTTAGCTCAGCGGCAGAGCACTTCGTTTACACCGAAGGGGTCGTAGGTTCGAATCCTACACCGTCCACTATTTTTAATTACGATGAGGATTCGACGGTATTCTTCTTTTGATGGTTCTTGTGTTAACTAAAATAGAAAACAAAATAATATCCAATTCAAGCCAATGACGCGTTTGCGCGCTATCGGCTTTTTTCTCATTTCAGAAAAAAATAGCGCCTCAATAAGCGAGAGATAAAAATCCCGCCCATTATTGGGCGGGAAAATTTTAGGAAATTGACCTGAATAAACCGTTTTCGGCGGCAATAGCCAAGGTGGACGGCATTTCAATGGCGAAAGGCGTAAAAAGCAGCCGCCACTTAAGGTCAGGCTCTTTTTTGATTCGGAGCTTTAAGCAGTAATCGCGCGTCCATTTGTCTTCCACGAAAGACATTATTGCCTGCAGCATTCCGAAATCAAACAGTCTTTCTCTATAAACCGGCCCTTTCTGGTACTCTTCCCAGGCGGCGTAAAATCTGGCGATAGTCCATGGCTTGAGAAGCGCCATCAGGTTGGTCAGTATCGCGCGCGTAAGCTTGTTTGTCAACAGGCCTATAACGGCGCGGCAGTACATCACTTTTGCCCTTTTTATTATTTTCATTTCTACCTCCTTGCCCCTCCGTATTTTTAACGGAGGGCTTTTTTATTTTTAAATGAACTTAAACTACTATTTAAATATAAGTAAAAATTATCGTTTTGTCAAGATAAGGCGATATGGCTGGAAGCTCTCTTGATGCCTTAAGTTATGAATTAAAATAAAGAAGTCGGGGCGGCGTTTAATCAACTATTTAGATGAAATTAACATTTGATAAAAAGATCGCGATAGATTACAAAAGCGATTTCCGGAAAGCGCGTATTTTAACCGAACGCTGGGTAGTCGAATCAGTTTTTTGTCCGAACTCCGGGCGCCCGAATATTGATAAATATCCGAGACTTAATAAAACTAGAAGTTATAAACTTTTTGGTTATTCCAAAGAATTTTTTCGTTCCTGAAGTAATTGAAAAACACAAACCTCTGTCGAGCCGCCCGATTTATTGGAGCGGGACGGAAAATTATTAAATGTTTGGAATAATGAAGAAATTATTGAGGTTTATAAATATGATGATTTAATGATTTTTGAAATTTTTGACTGTTAGAAATTTCCCCATTTCCTTTTTTTTGCTATAATTAAAGAATGAAATGGTTAGGTTATATTTTGCTGATGATAATCGTCAACGCCCTGGTTTTGATTGTGGCGGCAAATTATGTCCCCGGGGTTCATCTTAATCCCGACTTAAAACTTGTTTTTGGCGTCGCCCTGCTTTTAACGATTATCAATATTTTCGTCCGGCCAATTCTCAAGCTGATTTTAAGTCCGATTATTTTCCTGACTCTCGGTTTGGGAATGATTTTAGTTAACGGTTTGGTTATTTATTTGCTTGACATTCTAAGCCCGAATATTAAGATAGAAGGACTAATACCGTTAATTTACGTTACTTTAATTTTCAGCGTCGTTAATTTTATTTTTCATTTAGCAACCAGAAAATCATGATTACAATAATCCAATCAATCGTCGCGATTGTTTTAATAGTTCTGATACTGCTTCAGGAGCGCTCAAGCGGTCTCTCGGGAATTTTTGGCGGTGAAGGCGGAGGATTTTACCAGACGCGCCGCGGTCTAGAGAGAGTTATTTTTTGGGCGACTATAATCCTAATTATTCTTTTGTTGGCAATTTCCATTTATCAACTTGTTGTCTAAATTTCTCAAAATAATCCATTCTCTCAGCAGAAAAGAGCTTATTATTTTTGTATTGGCGGTCGCTCTCGTTGTTTTGGGCGCTTTAGGGGTGGCGACCATTTATCTTGCCAAATCGGTTAGGCTGGCGCCGGTAGCTGGCGGCGATTTTGTGGAGGGAATAGTCGGCCAGCCGGTCGACATTAATCCGGTGACCGCCAAAAGCGACACCGACCAGGCTTTGGTCCGTCTGGTTTTTAGCAATCTTACTTCGCTGTCGGCGAGCATTGAGCCCGACGCCAACAACCAAATTTGGACGGTTCGGCTTAAAGATAATTTATTCTGGCAGGACGGGCAAAAACTTACCAGCGATGACGTGATTTTTACGGTTGAAAAAATCCAGGACCCCGACAGCAACTCGCCGCTTTTTTCCAGCTGGCAGGGCGTGACCGCCAACCGCTTAAGCGAACTGGAGATTCAGTTTGTTTTAAGCAGCCCGTATGTTTTTTTCGATAATAATTTAAGAGGACTTTACATTTTACCGAAGCACCTTTATGCCGACGTGCCGGTGCCGAACTGGCGGCTTTCCGATTATAATCTTCGCCCAATAGGGAGCGGGCCGTATCAATTTGTAAATTTCGACAAGCAGCCGAGCGGATTTATAAATGATTATTATCTGGCGGCCAGTAATAATTATTCCGGCGCGAAGCCGCTAATCCAAAATTTTAATTTCAGGTTTTTCGCCAATCAAGACGATTTAATCAAGGATTTTAATGTCGGAAAAATAGACGGCGTCGGCGGGATTCAGACGGGGGATTTGGGCTCGATTAAGCGTCCGTACCAGCTGATCAGCTCCAATCTGCCGAGCTACTACGCGGTTTTTTTCAACCAGAATATAAGTCTGGCTCTTAAGGAAGCCGATGTCCGTCAGGCTTTGAATATGGCGGTCAACCGGGATGATATTATCAGCCGGGTTTTCGGGGGGCGCGCCACGCCGGTTTTGGGACCTCTGCCGCCTTTTATTTCCGGATACGACCAATCTTTAGCCACATCAACTCCGGCTTATAACGCCAGTTCTTCGCAAAACGCCGCGGCTCTTCTTAACGCGAACGGCTGGAAGCTTAATTCCGACGGCTACCGCGAAAAAATGATTAAGGACGCTAAAGTCAGTTTGCAGTTCAATATGGTTGTTCCCGATAACGACTTTCTCATGGAAACCGCCAATATCCTTAAGGACGAGTGGCAGGCAATCGGCGCCCAGGTAAATATTATTCCGCTTTCTTCCAGCGATATCCAGCAGGCGATAAAATACCGCAATTACCAGATGCTTCTTTTTGGGAACATCCTGAATCCCGTCAACGACCTTTACGCTTTTTGGGATTCTTCGGAGTCCAATTATCCGGGATTGAATTTGTCTCTTTATAGTAATTCTTCCGCGGATGGCCTGATAGACAAAATCCGCCGAGAACCCGATCCGGTCAAGAGGCAAACACTTTTAACTTCCCTTCAAGAGTCGATTGTTTCCGACGCGCCGGCGGCTTTCTTGTATTCTCCGGACTACCTTTACGCCGCCAACAAGGATTTAGGCGGTTTTCAAAACGGCTATCTGAATCAGCCGCTTAGCCGTTTCGATAATATCTCCGGCTGGTTCGTCCGGAAGGCGATCGTAATTAAAGGTTAAAAATGTCTGGTTATTTCACGCAATTCAGGGAAGATATTTTAAGTTTTAACAGCCAGCTGAATTCAGGCGGTGTTGAATTTTATAATCTCCATTCATTTAAAAAAAAGAAATTTGGCGCTCTGGTGGTTGTCGGAATGGGCGGTTCGGGATTGGTGGGGGATGTTTTGGAGTCGGTAAGGGAAGACATTAATCTTAACGCGCCGGTTATTTTATGGAAAGATTACGGTTTACCGAAAATTTACCACAAAGATCCTTTTTACTTGTTCGTTTCCTTTTCCGGAAATACCGAAGAAACTCTTTCCGGGCTGGCGGAGGCGGCCAAAAAGGGCGGCGTTGCGGTTATTACCGGAGGAGGCGAGCTTGAAGAGCGCGGCAAAACGCTAAAGCTGCCGATGGCGGTTTTTAGCCGGGGCGCCTTGACACCGCGCCAATCCAGCGGTAAAATGTCTTATATCAGCTTTAAACTCCTCAAACTGGCGTTTCCGGCATTGAAAGTGCCGCCTTATTCTTTGAAATCGCCAGGGTCGTTCGAGGGTTTGGGGCGTAAAATCGCCGCGCAAATTAAAAATAAGACAATTCTTATTTATACGGATTTGAAAGACCGGGGATTCGGTTATATTCTGAAAATCAAACTTAATGAAACCGCCAAAGTAAAATCTTTCCAGAATATTTTGCCGGAAATGTCGCATAACGAAATAAACAGCTTTGAGAAAAATAACTCCAAAACCGCGGCCATATTTTTAAAGTCGTTTGTTGGCAAAAATAGTGGATATCAAAAGAGGCTGGCGAAGAAGTTTTTAATAGTGGAAAAATTATTGAAGCGGCTCGGCGTCAGGGTTATCGAAATAAATCTGAAGGGAAAAAATAATTTGGAAAACAATTTTCGGGCGATGGTTTTATCGGATTGGATTTCTTATTATGCCGCCAAAGCCAATAAAATTAATCCTTACCGGACAAAAATCATCGAAGATTTGAAGAGGTTAATGAAAAAATAAGGCAGTTATCCGTTTCGTTGGGTTGTGCTGGTCGGATAATGTTAAAAAAAATTGCCGCGGTGGCGGAATTGGCAGACGCACTGGCTTCAGGAGCCAGCGGTCGCAAGATCATGGGAGTTCGAATCTCCCCCGCGGCATTAATTATTCTAACTATTAAAATAGAATTAATAAAATAAAGACAAAAAATGATAGATCAAAATAAAATGAATTTCAGCAGTTCTTTTGGCCGCCGCAGGGGCGCAAGTTCTTATAAGGGCGGTCGCTTTGCCGATCGGCGAGCAGAGAGAGCCGTTTCGGGAAGGGTCTTAAGAGCGCATGAGCCAATAGCGAGTGGATACGCCTTGAAGCGAGTGGCGGCGCCTATTCATAAAATTTCGGATGCGGAACCGAAATTAAGGTTTGTGCCCTTGGGCGGTCTTGAGGAAATTGGCCGCAATATGATGTTTTTCGAATACAAGAATGAAATCGTCATCATTGACGTCGGTTTGCAGTTTCCTGAGGAGGAAACTCCCGGAGTAGACTTCATAATTCCAAACATATCCTATCTTGAACCCCGGAAAGCGAATATCAGAGCCATTATTTTAAGCCATGCCCACTACGACCACATCGGCGCTTTGCCTTACCTCATCGGTAAACTCGGCAATCCGCCGATTTACGCCACTGCCTTAACAAAAGAAATTGTTTTGAAGAGGCAGGGCGATTTTCCCAACCAGCCGAAGCTTAACATTACGGTCGTTAAAAATCACGACAAAATAAAACTTTCCAATTATTTTGAGGCGGAATTTTTCGGAATTCCCCATACCATTCCGGACGCCACGGGCGTGCTTTTAAAAACTCCCGTCGGCAATCTCGCCAATTTTATCGATTTTAGAGTCGAGTACGACATAGAAGGGAAGCCCCAACATCTCGAAGATTTCGAGGCCGTCGGGAAAAAAGGTGTTTTGGCGCTTTTAATAGACAGCACCAACGCGGAAATTCCAGGGCATTCAATGTCGGAAAAACTCGTCGAAAAAAATCTGGAAGAACTATTTAAGGAGGCGAAGGGCAGAATCATCGTCGGGGCTTTTTCTTCTTTGCTCGACAGGATAGATTCAATCTTAAAAATCGCCGAAAGGCTGGGCCGGAAAGTCGCCATCAGCGGCTATTCGATGAAATCCAACATCCAAATCGCCCAACGGCTTGGCTATATCAAGCCCAAAAGCGACTTAATTATTCCCGTCGAAGAAATTCATCGCCATCGCGACGACAAGGTAATGATTTTATCGACTGGCGCGCAGGGCGAGTCCAACGCCAGCTTGATGAAAATAATCAACGGCGAGCATCGCTTTGTTCATATCAAGCCCGGCGACACGGTTGTTCTTTCGTCATCAATTGTTCCCGGAAACGAAAGAAGCGTTCAGGATTTGAAAGACAACTTGGCGAGGCAGGGGGCGATAATTTACCACTCGAAAATTATCGACATCCACGCCAGTGGTCACGCTTTGAAAGACGATTTGAAACTGACAATGGAGCTGGTTAAGCCGAAATTCGTCATTCCCATTCACGGCTACTACTATATGCGTTCGGTTAATGCCCAAACGGCCCAGGCCGCTGGCATTCCGAAAGAAAACGCCATTTTGCTTGATAATGGCAAAATAGCCGAAATCACCAAAGATAAAATAACCGTTTCCAAGGAAACCGTGCCGGCGTTTTACGTGATGGTTGACGGATTGGGAGTCGGCGACGTCGAGGAGGTGGTTTTAAGAGACCGCCGCGTTTTGGCGCAGGAAGGAATGCTGGTTATTATTATGACTTTATCCAAAGACAAAGGCAGATTAATTAAAAGTCCGGACATAATCTCGCGGGGATTCATTTATATCAAAGAAAACCAAAAAATTCTTGAGGACGTCCGCAGTCAGCTAAAGGGGATAGTTTCCCGCCTGCCCGCTTACCAGTCGCCGGAAGTTGATTATTTAAAAACGCTTATCCGCGACCAGGTCGGCCAGCTAATTTTTACCAGAACAAAAAGGCGGCCGATGATTTTGCCGGTTATTATTGAAGTCTAAGGATAGAATTTAGGAGTTAGAATTGAGAAATTGGGAACGATAAAATAAATTAGAATCAGGAAATCCTAAATCCGAAACAATTACCAAGATTCAAATTTTATAAATTCAAAACAGTTTATGATTTTGGTTATTCGGATTTGTTTCTAATTTCACGCTTAATGTTTCGGATTTATTTCTATAGTTTCTAAATCAGTTCCTAAATCTTAAATCCTGTTTATGTATTTGATATAATTTGGCTTGCTATGACGCGTCATAGCGCCGCAGGAGCATCTAATCAAGAATAAACAGGCAAACCTTCCCCGAGCTTACATTCGGGAAATTGCGTGGAAAGATTAAAAGCGATAAATATTTGCTATGACGCGTCATAGCAAGAAATGCGCGGCCGCGCATCGGTCGCGTCGCATCGGAACATTATTTATAAAGCTTACTAAATGATTTCGCTTTGCTATAATTAAAT
>CAZODS010000014.1:8253-11677 GCA_964578705.1 uncultured Candidatus Saccharibacteria bacterium | reverse complement strand
GTCGGGTCAACGAAAAGATCGCTCAATGAAGTTCCGCCGGTGGTTGAAGCCAGCTTGACAGGAATCCAGCCTGTTCCGTCGGTTTTTCTTAGATTGGCCGCCGAAACGCAATTATAAGTGTAGCCGGAAGGGAGGGCGGGAAGCCCAAGATCTCCGCAGGTGGAAGAAGCGTTATCGGGGATGGAAACGTAAATCACGCTGGAAGTGCCCGAGAACGCGCCCCTGCCCGCGACGCTCTTAAGATAAACGTTGATAGCCAAGTTGATGCTGGCCAAATTAGATATTCTTTGAGAATCCCTTGTTTGAGCTATTAGTTCGATCGGGTTGAGCAATAAAACAACGACGGAAGATAAAATCACCAAAATGGCAATAACTATCAAAAGTTCAATAAGAGTAAAAGACAATAAACGAGCTGACGATTTTTTATTTGACATATTGATTGATTTTAAATTTTCTCCATTAATCGGCAAAAGCTTTTTCCTTAAATTAATTATTAACGATAATAACATACTCCCCTCTCGAACTTTTCGGATCTTTTCCAAGCGCCTCCGCGACGTCCTTGATTTTTCCGCGGTAAAATTTTTCAAATATTTTCGTCAGCTCTTTGGCGATAAAAACCTCCTTTTCGCCGCCGACAACTACCCGCAGCTCCTCCAGCGTTTTTAAAATATGATGGGGCGCCTCATAAATTACGAAAGGATAAGCGGAATTTTTGGCCGAATCCCAAAAAGCCCTTTTCTTTTTCAGCGGCGGATAACCCAAAAACAAGAATCTGTCCATCGCAAAGCCGCAAACCGAAGCGGCGGCAATTACCGCCGACGGACCGGGAACGGGAATAATCGGAGCCTCGGGAATTTCCGCGATTATTTTTCTGATTAAAAATTCTCCCGGATCGCTTATTCCCGGCGTTCCGGCGTCGGTAACTAAAGCCAAATTTTTTTCGCGGATAAGCAAATTTTTAATTTCGGCAATTTTCGCGTTCTCGGAATACTTATGATAGGAAATCAGCGGCTTAGAAACGGAGTAATGGTTTAAAAGTTTTTGGGTGATTCTTGTGTCCTCGGCAATAATAAAATCAACGCTCTTCAGAACCTCCAAAGCTCTTAAAGTTATATCGCTTAAATTCCCTATTGGGGTAGCGACTATATAAAGAACTCCCATTAAATAATTATCTCTTAAGGCGCTTTTCGATTTCCAAAGCTTTCAGAGTCATCTTTAAAACCGAATCCGGATTTAAGGAAATACTGTCTATTCCTTTTTTTATCAAAAACTCCACGAATTCGGGATAA
This sequence comes from uncultured Candidatus Saccharibacteria bacterium, assembly GCA_964578705.1. Lineage (GTDB taxonomy): Bacteria > Patescibacteriota > Minisyncoccia > UBA6257 > 2-01-FULL-56-20 > JAMDBA01. The sequence continues at coordinate 10,388 of CAZODS010000014.1, read as the reverse complement.
TCCGAAGGCGCCTGGCCGCAAATTCCGATTTTAACCCTCGGTTTGGCGCGATGAGCTTTTTCTATCGCTTCGCTTATCAGCCTGATAACCGCCGGATTTTGTTCCGAAAAACTGCCGCTGACCGTTTTGGAATCGCGGTCAATCCCCAAAGTCAGCTGGGTCAAATCATTAGAACCGATGGAAAAACCATCAAACAATTTGGAGAATTCCTCGGCCAAGACGGCGTTGGACGGAATTTCCACCATTTGGTAAACCTTCAATCCGTTTTTGCCTCTTTTCAATCCGTTCGCCTCCATAATTTCCAAAGTTTTTTTGGCTTCGTTTAAAGTCCTGACGAAAGGCAGCATCACGATTAAATTGGAAAGCCCCATTTCTTCCCTGACTTTTTTAATCGCCCGGCATTCAAGCGCGAAAGCCGGCGCAAATTTGGGGTCGCTGTAGCGGGACGCTCCACGCCAGCCGATCATCGGGTTTTCCTCGTGAGGTTCGAATAGCTTTCCGCCCACCAGACTGGAATATTCGTTTGATTTGAAATCGGAAGTTCTGACGATTACCGGTTTGGGATAAAACGAGGCGGCTATTCTGGCGATGCCATAAGCCAATTTATCGACATAAAACTTAACCTTATCGTCGTAGCCAACCGTTAATTCTTCCACCTCCTTGATTATGTTTTTATCCTTTATTTTTTTGAATCCGAGGAGGGTAAGGGGGTGGATTTTTATGTAATCGTTGATGATAAATTCCTCTCTCGCCAATCCGACGCCGCCGTTAGGAATAAACGAAAAACCGAACGCCTTTTCCGGATCGCCAACATTCATCATTATCCGGGTTTTCGGTTTTTTGATTTTCTTCAAATCCGTTTTCTTTATTTTGTATTTTAAAATTCCGTCGTATACCCGGCCGACTTCGCCCTCGGCGCAGGAAATCGTGATATTCCGGCCGGTTTTAATAATCTCGGTCGCCGTTTTCGTTCCTACTATCGCCGGCACCCCCAGCTCGCGGCTGACGATGGCGGCATGGCTGGTGCGGCCGCCGGAATTGGTGACTATTGCCGAAGCGATTTTCATAATCGGCTCCCAGTCCGGATCGGTCATTTCGGTTATCAGCACTTCTCCGGGCTTGAACCGCGAAATCTGGGAAACGCTTTTGATTACTTTCGCTTTGCCGTAGCCGATTTTGGCGCCGACAGCGATGCCTTCAATCAAAACTTTGCTTTTCGCATTCAAAGAATATTCTTCGTAAACGTAGGGATCTTTAACCGATTGGACAGTTTCCGGCCGCGCCTGAACGATAAAAATTTCGTTTAAAACGCCGTCTTTCGCCCACTCCATATCCATCGGACGGCCGTAATGTTTTTCAATGAGGACTCCCCATTTGGCCAATTTCAAAATTTCCTCGTCTTTTAGGGCGAATTTTTTCCTGTCATTAGAAGATGTCGGGATATTAACGGTCGGCTTGGCGCCGCCGGCGTAAATAAGTTTTTTGGCTTTCGTGCCCAACTCCTTATCTATTATCGCCTTGCGACCCTGCGCCAAAGTCGGCTTAAAAACAAGATACTCGTCTGGATTAACCCGCCCCAAAACGACATTTTCCCCCAATCCGTAAGAAGCGTTTATCAAAACAACTTCACGGAAGCCGCTGTCGGTATCAAGACTAAACATCACTCCGGAAGCCGCTTTATCGGAACGGACCATTTTTTGGACGCCGATTGAAAGATAAACTTTAAAATGATCGAAATGCCTGTCGTGCCGGTAAGAAATCGCCCGGTCGGTAAAAAGAGAGGCGAAGCATTTTTTAACCGCCAGATAAAGCTGCTCTTCGCCGCGAATATTCAGATAGCTCTCCTGCTGACCGGCAAAAGACGCGGACGGCAAATCCTCGGCGGTCGCCGAAGAACGGACAGCCACGTCGGTATTTTTCGTTTTATATTCTTTGGAAAGATTTAAGTAGGCGGCTGAAATTTGTTTTTTTAAGTCGTCGGGCAGTTTTGAGCCGATAATCAAATCCCTGATTTGTTTTCCTTTTTTCTCCAGGCTTAAAACATTTTTGGCGTTCAATCCTTTAAGGATTCCTTTTATTTTTTTATCAAGGCCGTTGAATTCCAGAAAATACTTATAGGCGGCGGCCGTAATGGC
>CAZODS010000014.1:4938-8153 GCA_964578705.1 uncultured Candidatus Saccharibacteria bacterium | reverse complement strand
TTTTATCAAGGCCGTTGAATTCCAGAAAATACTTATAGGCGGCGGCCGTAATGGCGAATCCGTGGGGAACCTTGATTCCCTGCGGCGTTATATTCTGCCACATTTCTCCAAGATTGGCGTTTTTTCCGCCGACCAGCCCCACGTCCTCTTTAGTAATTTCGTCGAACCAAAGAATTAGTTTTGACTTTTTGTCTGATAATTTTCGCATAAATCAATTATAGCACTTGCCCCAAAAAATAAAAAACCCGGCTCTTGAGCCGGGCTATAATAAACGATTCAGGCTTTCGGATTCATCACAAAATCAATAAATTCCCGCGGCGGCAAATAATTATGGTCTCTGACCAAGTGAGCCAGTACGCCAGGCCAGATATATTTTCCGTAAATATGGTAATAATAGTAGTTCTCTTTTCCGCAAATCCCGCAGGTTCCGTATCCGAACATCGCGATTTCTTGCGTCGCTTTTTCCGCCTCCCCCAACTTTTCCAAAAAACCTCGAGGCGCGTCGCCCTTCTTAAATTCCGTATCCGGATAGACGCAATTTCCGACCGATATTTTGCCGCGTCCCTCGTAAACATCCAAGTCTTTCACTCTCAATATTTTCAAGCGCTCCTCCTCGGTTTAAAAAATCTACCTTAAAGATAATCCAAATAGCGATTTTTTCAAGCTAAATCGGAAACCCGCCACCCGTAATTTTAATTTAAATTATTATTGACGGAAAATTTGGAGAAGCCGGTTGTATTTTGCTAGCCTTTCGCCGCGATTGGGAGCGCCCGCTTTAAGGCCGAAAGCATTGACGGCAACCGCCAGATCGGCGATGAAATCGTCGTTGGTTTCACCGCTCCGGTGGCTGACAATTATTTTTAAACCGCCGCTTCGCGCTTCTTTAATGGCGCTTATTGTTTCGGTCAGAGTACCGACCTGATTCGGCTTGATAATCACGGCGCCGATGCTTGAAGCGGCCCGCTTGATTGATTTTTCGCTGGTTACCGTCAGGTCGTCGCCGACAACGATAAGATTGTTGTTCAAATCGGAAAAATATTCCAAATCTTCATCCTCAAAAAACGGGTCTTCAACCGAAAAAATATTATAATTTTTGGCAAGTTTTTGATACCGCCCCAGCAATTCTTTAGCGGATAATTTTTCGTTTCCGATTTCGTATTTACCGTTTTTATAAAAAGAACCAGCCGCCGCATCCAGACTCAATTCAGCATTTCGCTTGGAAATCCATATAGCTTCTTTTAAAATTTCGAGCGGCCTTCCGACATCGGCCGTATTTAAGACAAATCCGCCTTCATCGCCGCCGGCGTTAGCCGAAACATCGCCAAATTCTTTTTGAATAATTTTTCTCGCTTCTTTAAAAATTTCTGTCGCCGTTATCAAGTCTTCTTTAACCGATTTTGACTGGGGAATAATCAAATACTCCTGAAAAGCCAAAGGGCTTAAGCTGTGCTCGCCGCCGTTAATGATATTTAAAAATAATTTAGGCGGCTCGAGCAAGGCCTTAAAACCAAATTTTTCTTTAAGATGCGAGTAAAGCGGATTTTTTCCGGCCGCGGCCGCCGCCTTTACCGAGGCGACGCTTACGCCAATCATTGTGTTGCCGCCCAAATTAGATTTATCAGGGGTACCGTCAAGATCCAATAATTTTTTGTCTATTTTTTCCTGGTCTTCGATATCGAAACCGGATAATTCCGGGCTGATTAAATCCCGTATTTTAGAAACCGCTTTTTTGACTCCCAGACCGCCGAACCTTTTTCCGCCATCCCTTAATTCCACCGCTTCTTTTTCCCCCTTGCTTTTTCCCGCCGGCGCGGCGAAAACGCCTTTCGATCTCTCTGTCTCCACCGCCACCTCCAAAGTCGGCTCTCCTCTGGAGTTCAAAATTTCTCTCGCCAAGATTTTGGTTATTTTAGCCATCTTTATTTTTTTAAAAATACCATCAAATCCGAAACGTTTTCGTCTGTTTTTCCGGTAATAATCAAATCTCCCGTTTTTTTAAAAAAAATAAAGGAGTCGAAGCGGCGGGCGTATTTTTTCGGCTCTAATTTTAACCTTTTCGCTTTTTTCAGGGTTAAAAAGTCGGCAATCGCTCCGGCAGCCGGAGAATTGTCCCAGCCGTCCGAACCGAAAGAAATAAAGATTTCCCCTTCTTTTAATTCCTGGAGCATTCTTAAAGCCAGTTGCTGGTTGCGGCCTCCCTGGCCGTGGTTTTTGGGAACCGCCGCCTCCGGCTCCCCGCCCGCCAAAACCGCGCCCTTGAATTTTGCCGACTTTAAAATATTAACCGCTTCGTTTTGTTTCCTGGCGATGTTGGAAGATAAAATTCTGACCTTCAGGCCTAATTTTTTCGCCTTGTTTTTCATCCCTTCCAAAGCGTCTTTATTGGAAGCCAGGGGAATATTAAAAACTTTTTGGAAATAAATTTTTTCCTTCGGGGTTTCGTTGAAAGGATAATTTTTTAATTTATATTTTTTGGCTATTTTTTCGGCATCCCTGATTGTCGTCGGATCGTAATAAGTCGGGCCGGAAGCCACCATTTCAAACCGGTTGCTGGGAACGTCGGAAAAAATCAGGCCGACAACCGTCGCCGGATAAAGAAGTTTCGCCAAACCGCCGCCCTTCAGCCCCGAAAGGTGTTTCCTTAAGACGTTAAGCTCCTCTATCGGCATATCGCTTTTTATGGAATCGCCATAAAGCCTTTTGCCCAAAGCGCACTCCGAAGCCGGCCAGCACAAAAGCGCCGAACCGCCGCCGGAAACAATCACGATGACCAAATCATCCTTGCCGGCGCCGGAAGCGATTTTCATCAGGTCCTTGGTGATTAAAAAATTTTCTTCGGAGGGAAGCGGATGCGTGCCGCCGTAGGTTTCGATAACCTCGCATTTTATCGGCGCCTCGCCGATAATCACGCCTTGGGAAATTTTCTTCTTTAAAATATTTTCTATTTCGAAAGCCGCCCGGCAGGAAACTTTACCGAAGCCGATGACGCTTATTTTTTTAAAATTATTTAAATCGAATCTCTTATCTTTTATCGCCAGCTCTTTGCCTTTAAGCCTGAAATTTTTTCTGATTATCGTCCCGGTTTTTATCGAATCAAAAGCGGCCTCGACTAAAAATAAAGCCGCTCTCCTTTCCGGCGTCAGAGCCAGTTTATTTTTGTTCTTTACCCAGGCCATTTTTATTAATTATAATCATTAAAACGACAATAAAAAAGC
>CAZODS010000014.1:0-4838 GCA_964578705.1 uncultured Candidatus Saccharibacteria bacterium | reverse complement strand
TCTCCTTCGATGAATTTATCCAAATCGCCGTTTAAGACTTCGTCAATTTGAGCGGTTTCAATTCCGGTGCGATGATCTTTAACCAGCTTATAGGGATTCAAAACGTAAGAGCGGATTTGGTTTCCCCATTCCGGCTTCACTTTTGTCCTCAACCCGCCGAGCTCTTCAATTTGATTTTTTTCCATCAGCTGAAAAAGTTTCGCCTTAAGCAAGCTCAAAACCCTTTCTCGATTTTGAACCTGCGAACGCTCGGCCTGCGAAGTAATAGTGATGCCGGTCGGAATATGGGTTCCTCTGACCGCCGTTTCCACTTTATTGACATTTTGCCCGCCTGGGCCGGAAGAGCGGTAAAATTCCCATTTAAGGTCGCTCTCGGGAATATTTATTTTTGACTTTTCTATATCGGGAAGTTCCGGCGTAACTTCAACCAGAGCGAAAGAGGTATGCCTCAAACCTTTGGCTGAGAAAGGAGAAACTCTCACCAGACGGTGGACGCCGGCTTCGTTTTTTAAATAGCCGTAAGCCCAATCGCCGCTAACCGCCATCGTCCGGCGGTTCGGACTGTCGTCCAGTATTTTTGTTTTCCATCCCCGCCTTGAAGCGTAATTTTCGTACATATTAAAAAGCATCCTCGCCCAGTCCTCGGCGTCTTCGCCTCCGGCGCCGGGAAAAACGGAAATCGCCGCCGGCTGTTTGTCGTGCTTTCCGCTAAAAAGGGTTTCGAGTTCCAGGTCGCGAAATTTTCGTTTTAATTCGTAAAAATTTTTTTCATCAAATCCGGAAAAAAGCATACCGCTGACGCCGGTGCTAATTTCTGAATATTTTGAGACCAGATTATTTAATTCTCCCAATTCTCTAATTTCCTTATCCGCCTTCGCGCGATCAGACCAAAAATCAGCGGATGACATCGCCGCCTCAAGCGCGGCAATCTCCTTACTTTTCCCCGCAACGTCAAAGCCGCCCGCCCAGCCGGCGGGCTTCTTCTTCAAGTTCTTTTAATTTTTGGTTTTCTTCTTTTGTATCCATTCAATAAATTTAACAAATTGGGCGAAAAAGAAAATCCCGCCCCTTTATAAAAGGGGCGGGCTGGCATTATTACTTACTTCCCCGCTTCCGTGATTTTTTCTCGAGTTTCTCCAACATTTTTTTGTTCGCTTCCGGGGAATTGTCGGGAATGTAAACGATGTCGGGGAGCTCGCCTTTGTAGCCTTGGGGAATTTTCTTCGCTTTCTTTTTGCCCATATTTGCCTCCTTTAATTAACTACGGCAAGAATAACAAAAAATTATTAATTCGTCAACTATTTTAAGCGCTGTTCGGATTCGGAAGAAATAGGTTTCGCGAGAGATTTTCCGACTTAGGCCTTTTGGCTAGGAGGAAAATCTCTCGCGAAACCTATAGTTAAAATGAGACGCGATCTGGTTTCTAAATAATGTATAGATGGATTATTTAACGCGGTAAATTTCCAAAATCTTATTCCTGGATGTCGAGCCGGAAACAATCCTTACCATTGACGGCGATATTTTAAAATAACCGGCAATCAGCCGAATCACCTCTTCGTTCGCCCTTCCTTCTTTAGGCGGGCTTTTGACGCTAACGGCAAAACAGCCGCCCGGGAAAGAGATTTGATTTTTTAAAACGGCAACACGGTCTGTTTTTTCTATTTTATTTTCCCCGGCGTTCGGTCTTACCCTTATAAAAATTTTCATACTCCGCTTTTCTTTTGCTTGAGGTATTTGAAAAACTCTATTTGTTTAAGCCGCTTTTCGGCCTCTTCCTTGGTTTTATACCTGCCGAAAACCCGGCCTGTTTTTTCCGACAAAACCACATATTCACCCTTAATTTTTTGGATCATAACTTATTAATTATAACGCGAAATAGATAGAAATGATTTAAGAATTAAGATTTAGGATTTATGAATAATAAAATTTAAATCCTGATTTTGTTTGTATATTCGCGTTGATATAATAAAATTAATATCATAATGAAATTTTCCATCATTATTCCCACCCTTAACGAAGAAGAATATCTGGGCGCGATGCTCCAAAGCATCCGCGCTAAACTTACCGATTACGAATACGAAATCATTGTTTCCGACGGCGGCTCCTGGGATAAAACCGTGGAAACAGCGAAAAAATACGCTACTGTCCTTGAATACAAGAACATCGAGCGAAAAACAATAGCCTGGCAAAGAAACCGCGGCGCCCAAATCGCGCGCGGCGAATTTTTGGTTTTCATGGATACGAGCGTCAATATTCCCGAACCGAACAATTTTTTCCGGCGCGCTCTTGCCCGTTTCGAAAAAGACCCCAAGCTCGTGGCGCTGGCGCCGAAAATTCGCATTTTCCCCAAGAAAGAGACTTTCGCCGATATTTTTTTTGGCGTTTTATTCAATTATATTTTTTGGTTGGAAAATAATGTTCTTGGAATAGGCGCCGCTCCCGGAAAATTTCAAATGATTAAGAAAGAAGCTTTTAAAAAAGTGGGTGGCTTCCGCGAAGATTTGGTGGTTGCGGAAGACCTGGATATATTCGGACGGCTGGCTAAAATAGGCCATACCCGCCTCGATCTCCGCCTTACTGTTTATCACAGCGGCCGGCGCATCCATATGATAGGATGGACGAGACTCCTCTGGCTCTGGACTAAAAATTTCTTCGTCTACACTTTTCTCGGCCGTTCGATTACTAAGGATTGGTACCTTTATCAGCATGGCCTCCAGGGCAAAAACACCAAAAATCGCCTTGAACAGCCGGATAAAAGCCAAAAAAATCCGTAAAATCCCGCTTTTTGCCCAAACTTTAAAAAATTAAGGTCAACTGGACTGGAAAAGCGTCTTAATCTATAATCAAAAAAATGCAGCCAAAAATCAGTTTTATAATCCCCGCCCATAACGAAGAAAATTACATCGGCAATTGCCTGGACTCCATTTTAAAGGAAATTTCCAGAGAAAATTATCCCGCCGAAATAATCGTAGTCGACAATAACAGCTCCGACAAGACTAAAAAAATCGCTTCCGGCTACCCTAATGTTAAAGTCCTCAACGAACCCGTACTGGGAAAACCCCGCGCCTGCCAGCGAGGTTTTTTGGAAGCCGGAGGCGAACTAATCTGCAATATCGACGCCGACGTGATAATGCCCGCCGGCTGGCTGAAAGCCGCCGCCAAAGAGTTCGGAAAGAATCCCGGGTTGGTTTGCTTAAGCGGTCCCCATAAATTTTACGACACCTCCAAATCGTTCCGCCTTCTGAATAGCTATTACAATTTAGCAATCTATGCCACTTATTTGAGCGTGCGGCACATATTGAAAATCGGCTCCGTCACCCAGGGCGGAAATTTTATCGCCAGGAAAGAAGCGCTGAAAAAAATAGGGGGCTTTAACCATCATTTCAATTTTTACGGCGATGACGCCGACATCGCGGCGCGGCTCCATAAAATCGGCGACGTCAAATTCACCTTAAAGCTTCCGGTTGAATCGTCCGCCCGCCGGCTCGCCAAAGAAGGAGTCTTTTTGATTGCTTTCCGCTACACCTTTGAATACTTTTGGGTGGTTTTATTCGACGAACCGTTTCATAAGGATTATAAAGTCAATAACCGGTTTAGTAAAAACCAGCGGCTGAAAATGGAGCTCTTTAAGAAGCCCTCGGCGCTATCCAAAACATCAAAATGAATATTTTTCCTAAAATTAAATTTTGGCTGCTTCTTTTGGGCGATGTTTTAACGCTTTATTTGTCGCTCTTCGCTGTTTTGATAATCCGATACGAATCAAATTTCTATCATGAATTCACAAATCGCCACTTTGTCCCGTTTACCCTGATTTTCGTCATCTGGATTATTGTTTTCTATATCGCCGGTCTTTACGATCCCATCAAATTAAGGAATAACAGGGAATTTTTGAAGATTCTTTTTCTCTCGATGGCTATTAACGCCTTTTTAAGCGTTTCTTTCTTTTATATCGTCCCCGATTTCCACATCACTCCGAAAACAAACCTCTTTCTGTTTCTGATTTTTTTCTTTATCTTGGAATTCCTTTGGCGCCGCTTTTACAACGTCTACTCTGTTCCCGAAGAATCGTTTTATAAAATAGCTCTAATCGGCGATAACGCGACAATCGAGGAACTCCGGAAAACGATCGCCTCCAATCCCCAGCTCGGCTACGAAATAAAAATCTGGCTTAAAGATGGACTGGCGGACGAAGAGATCCGGCACCTTCACCAGATTATTATCGAAAAAGACATCAATCTGATAGTCGCGCCGCTTCACCTTAAAAAAGACGCCAAAACAGTCGCTTTGTTTTACGAGCTTTTAGGCGTGGGCATCGAGATTTGGGACCTTCCGAAGCTTTACGAGGAAATATTCCAGAAACTTCCCCTTTCCGAGCTTGAAGAGTCCTGGTTTTTGGAAAACTTAAGCGGCCGAATAAGATTTTACGATAACCTGAAGCGGGGCTTCGAGGTCTTGGTTTCTTTAATCGTCTTCATCGCCCTTCTGCCGCTGGAAATCTTAATCGCTATTTTGATAAAATTAACGTCCTCCGGTTCGGTTATTTACAATCAAATCAGGGTCGGCGAGCTTGGCCGGCAATTTTATTTGTACAAATTCAGGACGATGATTGAAAACGCCGAAGCCAACGGGGCGAAGTGGGCCGAGAAAAATGACCATCGGATAACTTTGTTCGGAAAAATTTTGCGCTATTCCCACCTTGATGAATTGCCGCAACTGATAAATATTATCAAAGGAGAAATTTCTTTTGTCGGTCCCCGTCCGGAACGGCCGGAATTCGTCGCCGAGCTGGAGAAAAAAATCCCTTATTACCAAATCAGGCACTTGGTAAAGCCCGGCAT
>CAZODS010000013.1:0-12120 GCA_964578705.1 uncultured Candidatus Saccharibacteria bacterium | reverse complement strand
GCTGGCAAAACTTCGCTCCGCCGTTCAATCCCTGTTTCGATTACAGCCGAACAGCCGGCTGAAGCCGGCTGTTTCTTTTGGTGCGCGATGCAGGGATTGAACCTGCGACCTCTTCAATGTCAATGAAGCGCTCTACCACTGAGCTAATCGCGCGATAATCCCGTTAGAAATTTAGCCAAGCGCTTTAACGGCGCCTTTTTCCCGGTAATTCGCCTCCGGCTTAAACTTTTCTTTATACACGCTTTTCTTAAATTTCTAACGGGATAAATCTAATTTACTCCCTTTTATGGTTTTTTTCAACAATCACTGCCCTTTTAATTTTATCGATTTGAATCCCTGAAAATCAAACTGAATGGAGGAATTTGAAGGATTGACCGGCTGAATAATCCGATTCAAATCGTTGCCCATTCCGGAAATCGTCAAATCGAAAAAATAAATAAAAATCCCCAAAAACGCCATAACGATCATAATAAGCAAGACTTCCTGGTATTTTAACAAAAACTTTTTCATTTTAGCGGAAGAAAAGCTGGCCGGTAATGGTTACCTGCATATCGGCTCCGACTTGATTCAAATTTATTTTTTGGAAATTAATCATATATCTCGGCAAAGATATTTCCATGGCATTCATAAAATTAATGATGTCCTGGAATTTCCCCCCTAAACTCAAACTGAAACTGATATAACCGGGCGACGGCGCGACCGCCGGCGTCTGATTGCCCTGAAAAGCGAAATTCATGCTCACGTTATTGATCCGGCTTAACCCGTCAAGCCAGTTGGGAAAATCCAAAAGCTGGTCGCTCGTTGGGAGCATCAAATCCATCTCCTGCTGGTCCTGGACGGCCGCCGACGACTGGCTTTTTAAATCCCCCAGCGAACCAAGGAGCGCTATCTTTCTCTGAAGATCGGATTTTTGAGAAGCGATTTGGACGGTTTGCGAATCCAAATTAGAAATCTGCCAATTGAAAACCAGCGCGAATCCGGCGACAACCACGACGATAATTACCGAACTGATAATAAGAGGCTGAAGCAAGAATTTCATCCCGTTAGAAAATCAAAACCGGTTTCTTTACGACCAAAAGATTTCTCTAATAAATTATTCGGATATTTTATATAATCAAACATCATTATTGATTTTCTAACGGGATTCGCCATTTATTTAATTATATCAAAAACAACGCAAAACCCATATTTAATCCGAAATCAAACCGCTCGCTAATGGTTTTATTCAAGCTTGAACAGATTCAAAATTTAACCTTCGAGGCTTTTCCTTAAGCCCGTTATCGTATAATATTAGTAATTAACGAATGAAAAGGAAAATCAGGGAGTTTCTGTTCCAAAACAAGAATTTAAAACAGACCGTCCTTAAGAACACTTTTTGGCTTGGCTTTGGCAACGGATTGAGCAAGCTAATCCGGGCGATAGTGATTATTTACGCCGCCAGAATACTGGGCGCCGCCAATTACGGCATCTTCGCCTACGCTACCAGTTTGGCGGCTTTTTTTACCGTTTTTTCGGACATCGGCTTAAGTTCGCTTTTGACACGCGAACTTGCCGCGAATTCGGAACGTAAAAAAGAGTATTTATCCACCACTTTTTACATCAAGATTTTTATTTTAGTTTTAACCGTATTGCTGATAATTTTTGTCGCTCCGTATTTTACCAAGATCAAAGAGGCCCGGGTTCTTTTGCCGGCGATCGCCTTCCTTTTGACGTTCGATAATCTTCGCGCTTTCGGTTTTTCCGTCACCCGCGCCTCCAATCAAATGGAGCTTGAGGGAGGGTTAATGATCTTGACCGAAATTTTTGTCACTTCATTAAGTTTGTTTGTCCTATTCAGAGCGCCAAGCGATTACAATTTGGTGCTTGCCTACACAACAGGTTCGTTCTTGGGATTTCTGGCGACCTTCGCCGTTATCCGAAAAAAAATAGCGGACGCTTTTAAGTATTTCCGAAAAACCCTCGTTAAAGAAATAATTTCCAGCGCCTGGAGCTTTGCTATTTTGGGCCTTTTCGGCGGACTGATGCTCAACGTTGATGTTATCATAATCGGCTGGTTCAAAGACGCGGTCGCCTTAGGCCTTTACGCGGCCTCCCAAAAACCGATATTAATCCTTTATATTTTGCCGGGATTTTTATCAACAAGCCTTTTTCCGATAATGGTCAAACTAGTAAGAGAAAATCAGAACGAAAAAATGAAAGCTATTATGGAAAAAATGATGACTCTCGTATTTGCCGAGGCCATACCGGCGGTTGCCGGCGGCCTGATAGTGGCGCCCCAGCTAGTCCGCCTTTTATTCGGCGCCCAGTACGCGGGAGCGACCCTCGCTTTTCAGATTTTACTTTTTACCTTTCTGCTGGTTTTTCCGGGAGCGATACTCGGAAATTTCGTTTTCGCTTACGACCGGCAAAATATTTTTCTGATTTCGATAGGAGTGGGCTCTTTAATAAATGTCGTTTTTGACTTGCTGCTTATTCCACCCTACAGCATCAGCGGTTCGGCCGTCGCCACATTGCTTTCCCAATTATTTGCCAACGGCTACACCTGGTGGCAAGCCAAAAAAATAGCGCCGTTTAAAACGCTGAAATATCTGCCAAAAATAATTTTGGCAACCGCCATAATGAGCGTCGCGTCGCTGATTATGCTTAATTTAAAAATTAACGTCTTAATTAATGTCGCTGTTTCGGCGACTGTTTATTTCGCCTTTCTTTATATCCTCCGCGAAAAACTAATTAAAGAAATAAAGGGCGTCTTTCAGCTCTAGCTTATTTGGCTTTCTCGGCCGCGGTCAGCTCGGCCATAATTCTGGGTTCGCCAGGCCAATAAGTCAATATTTGATTGGCAATATTTTGGGCGTCAGCAAACTTTTTTTCCTGAAGATAAAGGTCGAACAAATTATAAAGGAATTGCGGCCGGCGAGGCGAAAGGGCGAGCCCCTCTTTAAAATAACTTTCGGCCTGATCAAGGTATTGGGAATTTTTCGTGTTAGTTCCGGCAATTTCGTACACCGTTCCCACCACCAAAAGATTTTGGGTAAAATTAATTCCCCGGCCATTTTCAATAATAGGAGCGTAGTAAGACATCAAAAAATTGACAATCGCCTCCGATAACTGAGGATTGGGATTTTGATGGAGAATATTCAGCGCCGTATTGCCGAAATTCCTAACCAGTTCTTCCTGGCCTACCGGCGAAGGAGCCGACAAAGCAACGTCCGCCGATTTTTCGAGCTGAACAAGAGAATTGATATCGCCCAAACCCTGTAGAAAACCGATATAAAGCTGGGATTTATTATACGGCAAATAAGTGCCGTAATACATCACGACAAAAACAAAAATGCTGAAAATAACCGCGAGAACCTTTTTGATCGAATCTTTAATCGTCATTTTACTATTTTTATTTTTTCAACGCCGAACCGGTAGACTAAGAAAGCTAGAAAGAGAAAAAAGCTGGTGTAAATAGGAAGCACTTCAAATAGAGCGAGTCCTTGAATTAAATAAGCCACCGGCAGCGCCAAAATAGAAGCCATTGCTAGGCGGAAACGCGAATCCGGTTTTAAAAATTTTGTTTTATTTTTGGCGACTTGCCAGAAAGCGGCGACGTAGATGGACAAATAAGCCAAAAGTCCAATTATGCCGGTTTCGCTTAAATAATCAAAAATAACGCTATGGGCGCGATCAAACCAGGTTTCGCCGCCAGTCACCGGATTAAAATGCCTAATGTCAAAAAATTTATCAAAAATCGTGCTAAAGTTTTCCGGCCCCCAACCAAGCAAAGGCCTTTCATTAAATCCTTTAATGGCGGCTCCCCAAACCCAGTAACGAGTTTGAAATGTGGAGGCGGAAAAAGTAATATCAAAAATCCGATTACCGGGGAGTTTTTTAACAAAACCAGAATTACGATAGTAAATCATAAGACCGCCGGCTAGAATCACAACAAAAAGACCGGCCAAGAAAGGAAATCTTAATTTTTTTTCTTTGACGGCCATATAAACTACAAAAACAATGATTCCGAAAGCCAAGCCAACAACGGCGCCTCTTGTTCCAGCAAGAATAAAAAATATCAAGTAAAAAATAATCAAAGCGGCATAAGGTATTATCTTTTCCCAATTTAAATCGCCTTCGGAGGCGATCATAAGATAAAAAGAAAAGAACATCGCGAATATTAAATAAACGCCGACGTAATCAGCGTTGCCAAGCGAGGCCATAAATCTGCCGCCCCATCCCGCTGGGTCGCCCAAAAAACCGGAAACATGAGCATTAGCGAGCACGCCGTAGCCAATGGAAAGTCCGGCCACTATTAAAAATATTTGCATCGCCCGTTTCCACTCGCCCCAAGATTTAAACAAAAGCGCCAGCAAAACAAAAAACAGATAATAGTGAATCATCTGGAATCCCCCTTCTCCTCTTTCGTAATTTGACCAAAACGCGGCGCGCGGGTCATAAGCGAAAACAGAGGCAACGAGAAAAGCGGTAGCGAAAGCGGTTACCGCCCAAAAAATAGGGCTCTTTAAAATATCCTGAAAAAGTTTTTTTACTTCGCCGTCTTTCGCTTCAAAAGCCCACCATAAAACAAAAGATATTAGCGCTGCCTCTACCGCAACTCTAAACACGTAATCCTTCCCGCCGATAAAAGGAAAAAACGTGTTCGGCAAAACAACCAGAACGCTGAAAAGCGAAGCGTATAAACAATACTTGGAAATCTTAATAAACATTAAAATTAAGTATAACAATAAATTTTAAATTGACAAATACCAACCCTTGCCCTTAGACTTTAATCAGGTATTTAAAAAACAATAAGCAAGAAAAAGGAGAATAAAATGAAGAGAGTGATAGCGTTCGTAATAGCGTTAGTTTTAGTCGCGAGCAGTTCGCAGGTTTACGCCAAAAACATAAAGCGGCACCACAGGGAAAAGCCCCCGTCGGTAGAACAGCTCCAGAATATCAACGAATTTATCGACTATAAGGATATAAAAAGAGATGCCCAAGGGTATGGCCTGACAACATTCGAAAATAATAAGGTTGAGCGTTTCAAAGTAAGATTTGTCGGTCTTTATCCCTTTTACGGAAGCGTAACAAATAATCGTTCACTGCCGGGAAAATATTCCACGCTGATATTGGTTAAGCTGGTAAAACCTTTCGTGACCGTCTCCGGAATGAGCGGTTCGCCCGTTTACTTCAAAGGTAAAGACGGAAAATGGAAACTTGCCGGAGGTTTGGGATACGGATTAAGCGATAATGATTTGCCGATAAACTACAACTCGAACATTTCCGGAGTAACGCCGATAAAATATATGCTTAACCAGAGAAAGATATTCGGCGCGGAAAAAGACAACGCGAAAACATCGGTTAAATACTACCGGCCAAAACCCGGAGAAATGGTGGTGTTTTCAATGGCCGAACCAAACGGCGGATTCGGATGCACGGTTACTTACGTGCAGGGAAATCATTTCTGGCTTTGCGCTCATTATATAAAGCGCTCCGAAAACGGAAAAAATTTATGGCTGGGCAAAGTAAATATGCCGGTCTACCGCGCGAACATGATGACGACAGTTAAAGGCAAAATGGCAAGCTTCAAGATTATGGCCGAAAAAACGCCCCGCCAATACGTCGGAGCCGTAACTTACGACAATATGTACGCGATAGACGGAACGCTTGGCGCGCCGGCTAAACTGATTAATTTATATGTCCGCATCGTAAAACCGACGCTCAAGGAAAGCGATTGGCAAAAATTATCGGTTTCCCCGACGGTATTTTCGAGTGACGACCTTTTCGACATGACCGCCTCCCATCTTTTCAGCTATTGGCCGAATGAAACATCGACCGTTATCGTGAAAAGCACCGTTAAGATTGGCAAGCGCTCTTTTGCGATGTTTGCCGCCGATTTAAGTTCGGACAAGGAAAAAGCGCCGGCAGCCTGGAAATTAATGAAAAAAATAAGTGAGATCTTAGGTGAAGGCGGAAACGCCGACTGGGCAATGTTAATGCCGTCAGGCGCCATAAGCGTTGAAATTGTTCCGGGAAACAAATTCCTGCGCCTCGCGGCTAAAAGCATATCTGAAGATACAAATGCCAAAGACTCCTCTAATCGCCACTATAACCTTTTACTGGAGCTGAAAAATTCGGACGATTCAAAAGCCTACGGCTACGAAATCCCGTTTACCGTTCCCAAAGAAAAAGCTCCGCTGTCGGTTGAAATTTATTCCGGCGACACCAATATAAACCCGATAATCAAAAAAGGTTCGCCATTCGCTTCGCTCCTGATAGCTTTAGGCGCGAACGAAGCGCAGATTGACGCGAAAACGAAAAAAGATTTTATCCGCTCTTTGGAAAAAATAGCCAGCCATCAAAAAGACGAACGCCGGATATATGTCAAGATAACTTTGGAAAAGCAGACTGGATTCAAATATTCAAAGTTCCTGGCGCCGATTGTCCTGCCCGAAGGTTATCTGATAAAAGATTTGGACGCAGTATTATAATTATAAAATTCGTCCTCCCTCCGGGGAGGACTTTTTTATTCCCGATTTTCTGTTATTTTTATTTTATGGACAATCAGGAAGCGGTTTTTTACAACGCCTTAAATATCTTAAAATCGGCAAATTACCGCGAATTGTTTAAATTAAAAGAAAAGTATGATTCCTGGCAAAAAGCCTGGCAATCGCTAAATAGAGAAACCAAAAAAATCAGTCCCGAAAAAGAATGGCAAAAACTGGAAAAATCCGGCGTTAAGCTGATTTTAAAAGAAGACGAAGATTATCCCCTTCTTCTTAAAGAAATTCCCCAGCCGCCCTTCGGAATTTACCTTTTAGGCGCTCCGGTTCCGGAAAATAAATCCGCCATCGCCATAGTGGGCACCCGCAAAGCCTCCGCGCCGGGAAAAGAAATAGCCGAAAAATTCGCCCGCCGGCTGGCGGAGGCGGGCTTAATTATTGTCAGCGGGTTGGCGCTGGGAATAGACGCCGCCGCCCACGAAGGCGCGCTAGAAGCCGGAGGACAAACTATCGCCGTCTTGGGAAACGGATTGAATAATTTTTACCCCCGCCAAAACGAACGGCTCGCTAAAAAAATTTTAAGCTCCGGCGGAGCCGTTATTTCCGAATATCCGTTTGAGATGCCCAGTCTGCCCCATCAATTTTTGGAGCGCAACCGGATAGTCAGCGGGTTATCGCGGGGCGTTTTGGTTATTGAAGCTCCCCGAATTTCCGGTTCGCTCGGCACCGCCGCGCACGCGCTTCACCAAAACCGCGAAGTTTTCGTCGCGCCCGGCGCCATCAATAATCCCAATTATGAAGGCTCAAATGATTTAATCCGCCAGGGAGCCGAACTTATTACCAAGCCTGAAGAAATTTTAAAATCATTAAACATCGAAGCCGCGCCCCGGGACGCGGGCAAATTAAATCTCGACTCCGAAGAAAAAGAACTTATAGAGGCGCTTGAAGCCGCCGGCGAGCCGCTAAGCGCCGATCAGATAGCCGAAAAAGCCGGTATTGAAATTTCGCGGATAAATAAAACTTTAAGCTTGCTATTGATAAAAAATAAAATAATCGAAAGTCAGGGAAAATATTTTTTAAA
Source organism: uncultured Candidatus Saccharibacteria bacterium (assembly GCA_964578705.1). Lineage (GTDB taxonomy): Bacteria > Patescibacteriota > Minisyncoccia > UBA6257 > 2-01-FULL-56-20 > JAMDBA01. The sequence goes on along the minus strand of CAZODS010000013.1, from coordinate 4,554 downwards.
AACATAAACGATCCTGAATAATATTTGCGCGGCCTCCTTATAAAGTATTAAACCCCAATCAATCAGAACAAGATTATATTGCGTATGTTATAATTCAAATATGAAAAAGAAAAACATTTACCCATGGTTAATTTTGGCCGTGATTTTAGTTTTAAGCGGCGCCTTAATGCTAAAAGCCGCCTGGAGCGATTCGGCTATTATGGACGAACTCGCGCATATTCCCGCCGGCTACGGTTACGTTTCCCAACTCGACTACCGTCTTAATCCAGAACATCCGCCCTTGGAAAAAGCCCTGGCCGCCTTGCCGGTAAAAATTTTCCTCAACCCCCTTTATCCGACAAATTCTCCCGCCTGGACCACCGAACTCAACGGCCAGTGGGATATGGGAACCGCATTTCTTTACCAATCAGGAAACAATGCCGACCAGATTTTGCGCGTCTTTCGCCTGTTCCCGATTTTACTGACCCTGCTTTTAGTTTTCCTGATTTACGTTTGGGCAAAAGAAATCGTCGGCGGCTGGTGGGGGCTTTTACCTGCCTTTCTCTTTGCTCTTTCGCCTAACGTTTTGGCGCACGGTCATTATGTTACAACCGATGTGGGGGCCGCCTTCGGAATCGTTTTGGGAACCTATTATTTCCTCAAATTCATTTTAAAACCCTCAAAGCTTAATTTGTTTTACGCCGGCATTGCCTTCGGGATCGCCCAACTCACGAAATTTTCGACCGTTCTCTTAATTCCCTATCTTCTTTTCCTGATAATCGTTTTCTTCGCGATAAGCGTTATTAAGGACTGGAACCAGACCGAAGCTCCTAAGCGCTTCAAAAGGTTTTCCATTCGCGCCTACCACTACTTCCGGTCAGTTATAATTATTTTTGCCATCGGCTATATTTTAATCGTTTATCCCGCTTACGCGGTTTTGACCCTTCATTATCCGATAGCAAGGCAGGTTTCCGACACAACTTCAATTTTAACTTCTTTTTCCGGCGGTCCGACTCCGGCCGGCCATATTTGTAAAGGTCTTCGCTGCGTTGCCGACTTGGATATTTGGATGGCAAAGTCGCCGATATTGCGGCCGTTTGCCCAATACGGACTGGGAGTTATGATGGTTCTTCAAAGAGTCAGCGGCGGCAACACCGTTTACTTTTTAGGGCAGGTCAGCAACGGCGGCTGGTGGTATTACTTCCCGTTTATTTATCTGGTTAAAGAACCCCTGCCGACCCTCATCCTGATTTTGGCGGCGCTTTTAATCGCCGTCTGGCAGATGATAAAAGCCAGGCCAAAATGGCAAAAATTCCTCGCTTATCTTCATAATCATTTCACCCAATTCTCAATGCTAAGCTTCGTGATTTTTTACTGGGCGTACAGCATGCATTCGGATTTGAATATCGGTTTTCGCCACCTCTCCCCCACCCTGCCGCTTATTTATATTCTGGCGGCAAGCGCCTTAAAATCAAAATTCTCAACGTTCAACGACTTGAAATCAAAAAATCTATTGACCGCTATTTCCGACTTCAGCAAGGAAATGGTTAAAAAATTAATCAAATACCTGTTTTTATTTATTCTGCTTATTTGGCTGCTTTTCGAAGCGCTGGCGGCCGCGCCTTATTTCCTTTCCTACTTCAACGAACTGGGCGGCGGCATCTGGAACGGCTATAAACTGGTCGGCGATTCCAACTACGACTGGGGCCAGGATATGACGCGCCTCCAAACCTTCGTCAATTCCCATCCAGAAATCAACAAAATCGCCGTTGATTATTTCGGCGGCGGCAATCCTAAATATTATTTAGGAAACAAGGAGATTGATTGGTGGGCCAGCCGCGGCAATCCGGCTAAAAGCGGCATCCACTATCTAGCTATCTCAATAAATACTCTAGAGCAAGCCATTATTGGCGCCAAAACCAATCCTCAAAACCAAAACGACAATTATGCTTGGCTGTTACAACTCCGCCCGCCTCAAGAAGGCCTCGGCGAAGTTCCCGTCCCCGACTATCGCATAGGCACAAGTATTTTTGTTTATAAATTATAGATTAATTCCGATTAATTTTGGTGCCTTTACTTTTCTTTGTCGGAGCGAGCGTTAGCGAGCGGCGGCGGGGCGGAGCGTCAATTTCGCTTAAAAAAGGTTCGCGCATTTTTAATTAGTGAGCACCTATTTTCAAAATCGCTGACAATCTGTATATCGTTAATAGCATTATACATAAAGCAACTATTGGTATTAATAGTGTCACGGGCAATACGTGCCTTGAAGAAAATTAGTGATGTTTAATTGGCGATAAATTAAAGAACGCTCTTTCGAGCGTTCTTTAATTGCTGGTTATTCTACCCCTTCAAACTGGTGGCCTACATTGGCTCCCGCTTGATCTTGGTGTCCACCTCCAGGAATATTTTCGTTTGCTTCAATGCCATCTTCCACTTTATTACCATCTTTTTGTTCCAGGGTCGATTCGGACTGGCCGTTATCTTTCTGGTCTTGGATGTTGTCTTTATCGGTTGCGGAGTTTTCCTGTTCACCGACCGCCGCGGATTGAGTTTGAATCTGTGTAGGCGGAGTCGGAGTAGAACTTTGCTGGGCGTGAGTTTGAAGCCCTATCGTGACTGCACCGCCAAGCAAAAGAGATAGCGCCGCCAGCATATATGCTGATTTTTTATTCCACTGCATACGATTTGTCCTTTAGTATTAATTGTTTTCGCTTCAAGTCGACCTTTTATTCTTGAAGTATCTCCATTATATACAGTGGAGATGAAACAAATATGAAGTTAAGATGGGGCTGGGAAAATAATGGTTACTGCTGTTCCTTTTCCTATTTCGCTTTCAATATTAATGGTGCCATTGTGTTTGCGTACAATCTCTTGAGCAATAGATAACCCTAAACCCGTCCCGCCGTTGCGTCTCCGCGCCCTGTCGGCACGATAAAGGCGTTCAAATACATGAGGTAAATCTTCTTTAGCTATTCCTATTCCCGTATCTTGAATGCGAATTATCACATTCCCTCTATGACGTTTAATGGTTGCGTAAATAGATCCTTCGGTGCGGTTGAATTTAAGAGCGTTGCTCAGAATGTTCATTATGAGTTGTTGCAGAGCTTCGGTATCTCCTTCAATAAATGCCGCTTCAGCGTGAGTTACCGAAAGCTGAATTTGATTTCTAAGTGCGATGTTTTGCATTTTCCTTACCACCTGTTCAACTATTTTGCTGATATCCACCCTTTTAAGGGTGTAATTTTTTTGTTGATTTTCTAATTTTAAAAGCATGAGCAAATCTTCGGTTAATTTTGCCATCAATTTCACCTCATCAATGGCACTTACAATAAGCGCGCGCCCTCTTTCTTGATTCCATTCCTTTTCCCGTAGTGCTACTTCTAAATTAGTCTGCATCACAGAAAGCGGTGTCCGCAGTTCGTGCGATGCGTCAGCGATAAATTGTTTTTGTTTATCCATGGCCTGTTGAATCGATTTCAGTGTTTTGCCCGCTAAAAAATAACCTAATCCGCTGGAGACAAGTAATATTACAAAATCAATAAATAAAATTATTACCTGCAGTTGGTCGGTTGTTTTTCCAATGACCAACTCTTGGGCTTGGTCATTGGAAAAATTTCCTTCAAAATTATCTCTGATATTTTTAACAAAAGAATAATACAACACCAAACTAAAAACAATCAAAATAACGGCAATAATGCCGACATAAAACGCAGTAAGCTTTAAACGGGCTCGCTGGAATATGTTATCTTTTAAACCGATAACCCACCCCGCGAATTGTTTCCAATAATTTTTCATGATTGTCATAATCTATTTTCTTGCGTAAATTTTTTATATGCACATCTACAGTATTACTGAAGGCGTTAACGGCAAAATCCCAAGCATGGTCATAAAGTGCGTCGCGCGTGATAACCTGATCAGGATGACGCATCATATACTCTAACACCATGAATTCTTTAAGAGTAAGCGGGATTTCTTTAGCGGCGCGCGTTACTTTTCTTGTGGCGGTATTTAAAACGATATCTTTAATTTTTAATTCAATAGGCAGAACTTCTTTAGGCCGACGAAGTAAAGCTCGGACTCGCGCTGTAAGCTCGTCAAATGAAAAAGGTTTAATTAAATAGTCGTCGGCGCCGCAGTCAAGCCCTGCGACTTTATCTTCAGTCGTGTCTTTAGCGGTAAGCATTAAAACCGGAATAGTGATATTGGTTTTACGCCAATCCCTGCATACTGAGATGCCATCCTTTTTAGGAAGCATAATATCAAGAATCACTAAATCATAATCATGCATACCGAACTCAATTCGCCGTTCACCGCTCTCGCCGTCTAAAAGGTAGTCGGCGACATAGCCTTCCTGCTCTAATCCGCATTTTATTCCTAAGGCTAATTTTTCATTATCTTCTATGATTAAAATTTTCATATATATAACATGATAATTGTTTATTATTTATGTGACGTTTTGCGTTTTTCTTGCGAGGAAATAAATGCTCGGGCCGAATCGCCAACGCGCGAATGGACGCTGAAGCAACCTTTCGAAAAACAGAAGTGTTTTCAGCGAAATGATTTTTTTCAGGAACG
>CAZODS010000012.1:0-12334 GCA_964578705.1 uncultured Candidatus Saccharibacteria bacterium | reverse complement strand
TGAGCGACATAATTTTATGAGCAGAGCGAATAAAATTATAAGCGAAGGATGAATAATGGTAAATCCGTTATTAGGACTGAGCGACGTAATTTTATGAGCAGAGCGAATAAAAATAAAAATCATGCCTTTTATTCTGGGTAAAAAATTTAAAATGAGCCAAATTTGGCAAGACGAAAAAGTGATTCCCGTTACTTTAATTAAGGTTGTCCCGAATAAAGTTACTATAGCGAGAACCGGCGAAAAAGACGGATATGAGGCCGTCCAGATTTCCGACGGAAAAAATAAAAGGGAATTCAAGGGCGTGGAGGCGAAAGAATTGAAGACCGGAGACCAAATAGATATTTCCGGCTTTAAAGAAGGAAGTTTGGTGAAAATAACCGGCCTTACCAAGGGCAGAGGGTTTCAGGGCGTGGTCAAACGGCACGGCTTCGGAGGCGGGCCAAAAACTCACGGCCAGAAAAACCGTTATCGCGCTCCCGGATCTATCGGCAGCACGGCGTTTCAAAGGGTTGTTCCCGGCAGGAGAATGGCCGGCCGAATGGGGCAGGAAAGGGTGACGGTTAAAAATTTGCAAATTGCCGCAATCGACAAAGAGAATAATGTTTTAATGGTTAAGGGCGCGGCGCCCGGAAGCGTGGGGACGCTTTTGGCGATTCAAACCGTTAAATAAAAATATGACTGCCGAATTATATAATTTAAAAAACGAAAAAGTCGGAAGCGTCGAGTTGGATGAGCGGATTTTTGGTTTGCCGTGGAATGCCGAACTGGTTCATCAGGTTATTGTCGCTCAGATGGCTAATTTGCGGAGACCTTGGGCTCACGCCAAAGGCAGAGGAGAAGTGCGCGGAGGAGGCAGAAAACCGTGGAGGCAAAAAGGAACCGGCCGCGCCCGGCACGGATCAATCCGCTCTCCTTTATGGAAAGGCGGAGGTAAAGCGCATGGTCCGAACAAAGAAAGGGATTTTTCCCAGAAGATAAACAAGAAAATGAAACGCTCGGCCGTTTTAAGCATTCTTTCCCGGAAAAATCGGGATCATGAGATAAAAATAATCGACAATCTGGAAATAAGCGAACCTAAAACCAAAATTTTAAGCAATTTACTCAAGCCGATTTTGAATTTGAAGAAATCCGACAAAAAGCTCGATTTGCTTATGATTCCCGGCGCCGAAGCGAAAAACATCAAGCCTGCCGTCAGAAATTTGGTTAAAGCCAAAATTTTAACCCCGAAAAATTTAAACGCTTACGACTTGCTGAATTACAAAAATATTTTTATTGACCAAAAGGCCTTGTCGCAGATGGTAGAATTTTTAAAACCGTAAAATGGACAAAATATTTTTAATCAAAAGACCTCATACGACGGAGAAGTCTCACTTATTGCAAAAGGCGGGAAAATATGTTTTTATAGTAGAACCGTCCGCCACGAAGAGCGAAATCAAGAAAGTCGTCAAGAAAACTTTCGGAGTCGACGTGGTCAAGGTAAACATTATAAATAAGGAAGGCAAGACGAAGCGTTTCCGCAATAAAATCGGCCGGCAAGTCAGCCTTAAAAAAGCTCTTGTTTCCCTTAAGGAAGGGCAGGCGATTAATTTAGGAATATAAAATGAAAACATATAAACCGACAACTCCATCCAGGCGGCATTTAACGGGAATAGATTATTCCGTGTTAAGCCGCGTCAAGCCGAAAAAAAGCCTTTTGAAGCGCTTGGTTAGCCATGCCGGCAGAAATAGCCAGGGACGCATTTCGGTTCGCCATCAAGGAGGAGGCCATAAAAAGCTATATCGGATGGTTGATTTTAAGCAGTTCAATGTGAATGCGCCCGTGAAGGTCGAGACAATCGAGTACGATCCTTACAGAACCGCTTTCATCGCCCTTGTCGCGAAAAATGACGGCAGCCGTTCTTATATTCTGGCGTCGGAAGGGCTTAAGGCCGGAGACGAAATCTCTGTTTCTGAAAATGCCACGCTAAAATCGGGGAACCGTTTGAAGCTTAAAAATATTTTAGTCGGATCGCCGGTTTGCAATGTTGAGCTGACTCCCGGCAAGGGAGGTCAGTTGGCCAGATCGGCCGGCGTTTCCGCCCAGGTTTTGGCTCACGAAGATGGCTATACTCATTTAAAGCTTCCTTCCGGCGAGATCAGAAAAGTCTTATGGGACGGCTACGCGACGCTCGGGCAAATGTCCAATCCGGAGCATAATTTAATTACTATCGGAAAAGCCGGCCGCTCGCGCTGGCTTGGCATCAGGCCGACGGTAAGAGGCAGCGCGATGAATCCGGTTGACCATCCTTACGGCGGCGGCGAAGGCAGCCAGCCTCGGGGCACCAGGAGGCCGAAAACTCTTTGGGGCAAAATAACCGGAGGCCGGAAAACCCGCGGCAAACGCCGGCAGTCGAACAGGCTTATTCTTCAGAGGAGAGCCAAGAAATCCAAAAAATAAACTATGTCCAGGTCATTAAAAAAGGGTCCTTATGTTGATCCGCGAATTATTAAAAAAGTAAACAAGCAAAAGCCGGCCGACGGTCCGATTAAAATTTGGCAAAGAGCCTCGGAAATTTCTCCCGAAATGGTCGGCTATACCTTTTTGGTTCATAACGGTAAAAATTTCATTGAAGTTAAAATTTCCGAAGAAATGGTCGGCTATCGGTTTGGGGAGTTTGCTCCAACCAGGAAATTCGTCAAGCACGGAGGGAAGATGCAGAGGGAATTAGAGCTGAAATCCGCCGAAACCGCCGCGGCCGCGACTAAAGCTGTCACCGCCGCGCCTAAAAAATAAACTATGAAAACACAATCGGCAAAATTAAGATATTTAAGGATAACGCCGCGTAAAGCGCGCTTGGTCGGCGACTTAATAAAAGGGATGTCGGTTAATGAGGCCGAGGCCAGGTTAACGCTCCTTAGAAAACGTTCCGCTAAAGCGATGTTGAAATTATTGCATTCGGCCGCCAGCAACGCCAAAAACAATCAGAAGATGAATCCCGAAAAGTTATTCGTGAAAGAACTGAGAGTCGAACAAGGGCCGATGCTCAAAAGAGTTTTGCCGCGCGCCAGGGGAACGGCGACTCCTATTCAAAAGAAAATGAGCCATATAATCCTGGTTTTGGGAGAAAACCTGGAATTAATGCCGCCCAAATATAAAGTCATTATCCCCAAAAAAGCAAAAGTCAAAGAACATGATCACAAGCATAATCATGACCATAAAGAAAATAAAGGCGAAGAAAAAATAAAAGAAATCGAAAAAAAGAAAGAGGAAATAAGAAACGAAGAAAAAAAGGAAACTCCTAAAAAGCCGGGTTTTATGCGCCGGGTATTCAGCCCGAAATCAAGGGCAAGTAAATAAAAATATGGGCCAAAAAATAAATCCATTTTCATATCGTTTGGGAATAAATAAAAACTGGAACTCTCGCTGGTTTATTAAGGGCGGCTACAGAAGATTCCTGGAAGAAGACCAGCTCATCAGAAAAGTTATCGAAAAGAAAATAAATCTCTCCGGAATAATTTCCATAGAAATAGAAAGAACGGGAGGTAATTGTAAAGTTTACGTAAAAGTCGCCCGGGCGGGAATGGTTATCGGCCGCGGCGGCAAGGGCATCGAGGATTTGACCAAAGAAATAGAAAAAGCGGTTAAAAAATTAAGAACCAAGAATTTCGGCGACAAAAAAGAAGGGCAGTCGTTCAGTTTAAGCGTGAATATCGAAGAGTTGAAGCGTGGCGATGTTTCTGCGCAGTATGTCGCCCAGCAGGTTGCCTGGGATCTTGAAAAAAGACTGCCCTACAAAAAGACCATCAAAAAACAACTTGAAAGGATAATGCAGAACCGGGATATCAGAGGAGCGAAGATTTTGCTTTCGGGCCGGCTGGACGGAAATGAAATTGCCCGTCGCGAGTGGCTTAGGAAAGGCGCTCTGCCGCTTCAAAAATTAAGGGCTAATATCGATTACGGCCAGGCGACGGCGCATTGTTCTTACGGCGCTGTCGGTATTAAGGTTTGGCTTTATAAAGGCGATATTATAGAAAAATAATACAATGTTAATTCCAAAAAAAGTTAAACATAGAAAATGGCAGAAGGGGCGGTCTATCGGCCGGCAAAAGGAAACCAGAGGATTGACCTTGTCGTTTGGCCAATACGGATTGAAGTCTCTTGAGTCCGCCTGGCTGACCTCGGCCCAGCTTGAATCGGCCAGGAAGACGATTACCAACCACTTAAAAAGAGAAGGCAAGCTTTGGATCAGAGTTTTTACCGACAAGCCGATTACCAAGAAACCTCCCGAGGTGACAATGGGAACGGGAAAAGGCGCGGTTGACCATTACGTGGTTCCGGTCAGACCAGGAAGAATTCTTTTCGAGATTGACGGCGTTAGCTCGGAAATCGCTTTCGAATCCCTCCGCCTGGCCGGCTATAAATTACCCGTGAAAACCAAAATAATCGCCAGAGTTTAAAATTATGAAAACAAGAGAAATTCAAGAGTTAAAAAATAGGGCATTAGGCGAACTGGAGAAGCTCGTAATTGATAAGGAAGAATCTTTAAGGAAATTAAAGTATGATTTAGTAGCCGGGAAATTGAAGAAGGTGAGTTCTATAAGGGAGTTAAAAAAAGATATCGCTCGGATAAAAACTTTTATAAACATGAAAGAAAAAAATGGAAAATAACGCAAATAAAATAAAACATCGCCAACTAAAAGGAATTGTGGTTTCCGATAAAATGGTCAAAACCCGGGTTGTTGCCGTCAGCCATCTTAAAAAACATCCAAAGTATCTGAAATACTACAAAGTTACCGCCAGATTTAAGGCTCATGACGAGAAAAACGAATTTCAGAAAGGCGATTTTGTCATTATTCAGGAGGTGAGGCCGTTATCAAAAGACAAGCGCTGGATAATAATAAATAAAATAAGCAAATAACATGATACAGGAAAGATCAATTTTAAAAGTAGCGGATAATTCAGGCGCCAAGAAAGTGCGTTGTTTCAGGGTTTTGGGCGCGACCAGGCGGCGTTATGCCGGTATCGGGGATATTATTGTCGCCTCGGTCCAAGTCGCGGAACCTCAAAAGCCGGTCAAGAAAAAAGATATTGTAAAAGCGATTATTGTCCGCCAAAAAGCGCCGCTTCGCCGGCTGGATGGCAGCTATATTCGTTTCGGGGAAAATGCCGTTATTTTGGTTGACGCCAAGAAAGAGCCGGTTGGCACCAGGGTTTTCGGGCCGATGCCCAGAGAGCTTAAAAGTTTGGGTTATGAAAAATTGATGACAATGGCCGAAGAAATAGTTTAACGTTTAATAAATCTACGATGAAAATCAAACAAAACGACACAATTAAAATAATCAGCGGCAAGGACAAAGGAAAAACCGGCAAGGTCATCAAGGTTGATGGCAAGAATTTTAAAATAACCGCCGAAAACATCAATCTTTTCAAAAAAAGAGTCAAACCCAAACAGGGCGGTCAGAAAGGGGAAACGGTTTTGGTGCCCCGATATTTTGATATTTCCAAAGCGATGCTTATTTGCCCTAATTGCAAACAGCCGACCCGGATCGGCTACCGCCTGGAGGGCAATTCCAAACTGCGGTATTGTAAAAAATGCCGGAGCGGGATTTAATAAAAATTAAAATGGCTAAAAATAAATCCAAAGAAGAAGTAAAAAAAGTTTTAGAAAAAATAGTTGTTAACACCGGCGTCGGCCGGCTGAGTTCCGATCCGAGTTTTGAAGAAAAGACTTTGCCAAAAATTGTAGACGAACTGGCGGTTATCACGGGTCAAAAGCCCGTTTATTGCCGTTCAAAAAAATCGATCGCCGGCTTTAAAATGAGGGAGGGTCAGATTATCGGGCTGAAAGTAACCTTAAGAGGCAAGCGAATGGTTGATTTCTTCGAGAGATTGGTTAATATAGTACTGCCGCGCGTTCGCGACTTTAACGGCTTAAACCAAAGGTTTATTGATAAGGGAGGAAATTTAAATATCGGTTTCAGGGAGCAGTTCGCTTTTCCCGAAATCAATCTCGAAGAAGTCTTAAATAATCTTCATCTAGAGATTACTTTGGTTCCCAAAATTAAAAATCGCGAAAAGGCAATAGCGGCCTATCTGGAATTGGGCGTGCCGCTGAAGAAAAACGCCAAATAAATTTATGGCCAAAAAATCCGTAATCGCGAGAGCGAAAAAACCATTAAAATATTCCAGCCGGCTTGTCCGGCGCTGTTTCCGCTGCGGCAGGAAGCACGGCTACTTAAGAGACTTTGGTCTTTGCCGGATTTGTTTTCGTGAAATGGCGACCCGCGGTGAGATTCCCGGGGTTAAAAAAGCTTCTTGGTAATATGACTTATATAAAATTCTTAAACCAGATCAAAAACGCCCAAATGGCCGGTAAACAAAATTTACAGGCGCCTTTTTCCGCCCTTAATTTAAAAATTGCCCAAATTTTGGCGTCAAAAAAATACCTCAAGAGCGTTGATAAAATCAGCGCCGACGGCAAGGAGCGCTTAGCGGTTGAGCTGATTTATAAAAACGGTCAGCCGGCAATTAGCCAAATAAAAATTGTCAGCAAGCCGGGAAGACGGATTTATCGCCGCTCCGGCGATTTAAGGGCGGTGCGGCAGGGGTTTGGCTTGGCGGTTATTTCGACTTCGCGCGGGTTGATGACGAATAAAGAGGCAAGAAAAAATAAAATCGGCGGAGAATATTTATTTGAAATCTATTAATGAAATGAGTCTCGTTAGAAAATTAATAAAAATGTTTATATATAAAATAAAAAATGAAATTAGTTTTCGAGAATCTTTGGTCGAAAAGATGAGAGTTTTAATTTACTAAACAGGATGAGTAAAATAGGTAAAAAACCGATTTTAATACCCAAGGGAGTTTCCGTCGCCAAAGAAGGGGATCTTTTGGCGGTTAAGGGCCCGAAAGGAGAACTAAAAATAAAATTCTTGCCGAAGCTGAATATCGGAATTGAAGGTGATAAGATAACGGTTAAGCCGGAACTTTCGGAAAAACAGGCGATGGCTAATTGGGGGGCGATGGCGTCATTGATAAAAAACGCCATTTCGGGAGTCGAAAGAGAATTTTCTAAAACATTAATCATTGAAGGCGTTGGCTACCGGGCCGCCTTGGAGGGCAAAAAAATCGCGCTGAACCTGGGCTTCACCAATCCCATAAATTATGAAATTCCGGATGGCGTCAAAGTGGAAATCGAAAAAAACGTTATCATTAAGATATCCGGAATCAACAAAGAATTAGTGGGAGAAACGGCGGCCGAAATAAGGGCATTTAAGAAACCCGAGCCCTACAAAGGCAAGGGCATTCATTACGAAAACGAAGTTATCAGGAGAAAGGCCGGTAAAAAGATGGCGGGAACCACCGGTACGGCGTAATATTATAATTAATAATGAGACAAGCCAAAAAAATAAACCAAATAAGAGAAAGAAGAAAAAAAAGAGTAAGAAGCGTCCTTAAAGGTACCGCTTTAAGGCCGAGATTTTCCGTCTTCCGGAGCAATCATCACACTTACGCGCAATTAATTGATGACGAGGCGATGAAAACTTTGATTTCGGCCTCGACCCAAAATCTTCCCAAGAGCAAAAAACCTTCGCCGAAATCAGACCAAGCCAGCGCCTTGGGGGAGCTGGTTGCCGAAAAAGCGATGAAAGAAAATATCAAGCAGGCGGTTTTTGACAGGGGGGCGTACCTGCTTCATGGCCGGGTCAAGGCGGTTTTGGAGGCCGCCAGGAAAAAGGGTCTTAAAATTTAAACTATGGATAATAATTCCGAAAAACAAAACCAAAAAAGGGGCGAAAGAAGGTCTGCCTACCCGATGGCCAAAAGGCCGGATTCGGAATGGAAGGAAAAAGTTCTTGATTTGCGCCGCGTTACCCGGGTCGTCGCCGGCGGAAAACGTTTTCGTTTTCGGGCGACCGTAATTTTAGGAAACGGCAAGGGCCAAGTTGGAGTCGGTATTGCCAAGGGCGTAGATGTCGCTGAATCGGTTAATAAGGCTAAGGCCAAGGCGAAGAAAAACATTCTCACTTTTAATCTTAAAGATGGCCGGACGATTTGGCACGAATCAACCGCCAAATACAGCGCGGCCAGAGTTCTGATTAAGCCGGCATCGATAGGTCACGGAGTTAAGGCGGGAAGCGCCGTAAAGGTGGTTTTGGATTTGGCCGGTATAAAAGATATTACGGCAAAATGTCTGGGAAGGACGCCGAATAAATTAACAAATGCTTTGGCAACCATCGAGGCTCTAAAAAAAGTGAAAGCGCCCGAAGCGACTGAAACCAAAAAAGAATAAAATCAATCATGGAACTACATCAATTAAAATTAAATAATTTATCGCGAGAGAAAAAACGGGTTGGTCGCGGTGGAAAAAGAGGGACGACTTCGGGGCGGGGCCAAAAAGGCCAGAAGTCCCGTTCGGGACATCGCATCAGGCCGGCCGTCAGGGATATTATTAATCGCTTACCGAAGCGGCGGGGATTTCGGAATAAAATAAAGCGTCCAAAACCTGTTTCTTTGAACATAAAAGACCTAAAAAACCTAAGCGGTCTTATTGATATAGAGGCGCTGAAAAAAGCGGGCTTGATTGACGGAAAGCGTAATAGAAAGGTAAAAATTTTATCCGCCGGGGAAGCAAAAAATTGGCAAATTAAAGGCTTGCTTTTGTCCGCTGGCGCCAAAGAAAAAATAGAGAAAGCCGGCGGAGAGATTCAAAAATGAATCTCGTTAGAAAATCAATAATGTTTACATTTGTAATCAAAAATAGAATCAGCTATAAAAAGTCTTTAGTCGGAAAGACGCCTATTTTTAACTTGGCAGCGAGGCAGCGCAAGAGTGAAATTATTATGCTTGTCGAGCAAACCAAGTTCGCTTGCGGAGCAAGCCATTTTCTAACGAGATGAACCGGCTTCTCCAGATTTTTAAAATTAAAGATTTAAGAAAGAAAGCGTTGGTTGTCGCGGGGCTTTTGGTGGCCTTCAGGGTTTTGACAGCCGTTCCAATTCCGGGTATTGACCTGAATAAATTAAGGTCATTTTTTAACTCCAATCAGCTTTTGGGATTTATGAATATTTTTTCCGGCGGCGGCCTTTCCAAGCTTTCTATCGCGATGCTTGGCGTCGGTCCCTATATCACCTCGACCATTATTATGCAGCTCTTGACTATTATTTTCCCGAAATTCAAGGAAATGTATTACGAAGAGGGAAGCCGCGGCCAGGCGAAGTTCAACCAGTATTCCAGAATTTTAACCGTTCCCTTAGCTTTTATGTCGTCTTACGGTTTTTTGACTTTGCTAATCCACGAAGGTGTCATTACATCATTAAGTGTTTTCGGGACGCTTAGCAATGTTATCGTTATTACCGCCGGTTCAATGATAACGATGTGGCTGGGCGAGCTGATAAGCGAGCAAAAAATCGGAAATGGAATTTCCTTGATTATCGTTGCCGGCATAATCAGCGGCTTGCCGACCGGCATCCGCTCAGCTTTGATTTCTTATAGCTCGGCTAATTTGCCGGTTTATATCGTTTTTTTGGCTGTCGCGGTTTTGCTTATCGCTGCGGTTGTCCTGCTTAACGAGGGAGAGCGCAAGGTGCCGATAGCTTACAGCCGGCAGGTGAGGGGCAATAAGATGTACGGGGGAGCCCAAACGTATCTGCCGCTGAAAGTTAATTCCGCGGGAATGATTCCTCTAATCTTTGCTATTTCAGTTTTATTATTTCCCCAATTCATCGCCCAGCTTTCTTCCGTGTTTTCGCCGAGCCTTTCCTTTAAATTAAACGCCATTGTCTCCCAAATTTTAAACAATACTTGGATATACGGCGCCATTTATTTCTTTTTGGTTTTTATATTCACTTATTTCTATACCTCGATTACTTTCAACCCGGAGGAAATAGCGAGAAATCTTCAGAGAAGCGGCGGATTTGTCTTGGGAATCAGGCCCGGGCAAAATACGGTTGACTTTTTTTCCAATTTAGTCGGCCGCGTCACGTTTTTCGGCGCGTTATTTTTGGGGCTCATTGCCATCACGCCGCTTATCATCGGTTATTTTACCGGTGTCAGCGCTCTGAATATATCAGGAACCGCTATTTTAATCGTTGTCGCCGTGGCCCTGGAGACAATGCGCGCTATTGATTCCCAATTGACTATCAGGGAGTACGAAGGTTGGGAGTAGAGAAATTAAGAGTCAAAGAGGCGGATCGGCTTCACCGGCCGGCGAATCAATATTTTCGTAAGTAATTTTAAATCTATCTCGCGTTATTTATAATTTTTAGACGCTATATACTAGATTTCTGTTTTAATGTTAGAATAAGCTTATGAATTCCAAAGCCGCGATTATTATTTACGGGCCGCCGGGAGCGGGGAAGGGAACCCAGGCCAATCTTTTAGCCGACCACTTGGGCGCCATTCATTTTGATACCGGCCGATATTTAGAGGAATACGTTAACGACCCAAAAAACCAAAAATCAAAAATCACCCAAAGGGAAAAGAAACTTTTTAACGACGGGAAACTTTTGACTCCCAGTTTTGTCTTAAATATTGTCAAAAATAAAACCAAAACAATCGCCCGCGCTAATTTTGGAATAATTTATAGCGGTTCGCCGCGGACTATTTACGAAGCCGAAGGGCTTTTGCCTGTTTTGGAGAAGTTATATAAAAAAAGCAATATATTTGTTTTTATATTGAAGGTTCCGGCCGAAGTTTCGTTAAAAAGAAACAGCAACCGGCTGGTTTGCTCTATTTGCGGATACACTCTTTTGTCCCGCTACTATCCGGTTAAAAATCCCAAAAATTGTCCGGTTTGCGCGGGAAAATTTTACCGCCGTACTTTGGACAAGCCGGAAGTTATTAAAGTGCGGCTAAAAGAATATGAAAACCGCACCAAGCCGATTTTTGAGTTGACCAAAAAAAGAAAATATAAAGTTGTGGAAATTGACGGGACGCCAGCCCCTTACAAGGTTTTTCAAAAAATTTCGCGAATCGTAAAATCTCAATAGGTAATGTCTGGCGTTTCCATAAAATCCGAGGCCGAAATAGAAATAATGGCCGAAGCCGGACGCAAGCTGGCAAAGATTTTAAAAATTTTGGCCGGCGAAGCCATGGTCGGGGTAAAACTGATGGTTTTGGAAAATCTTAGCCGGGAACTCATTAAAACCGAAGGGGCGGAGCCCGCTTTTTTTAACTACCGTCCTGAAGGCGCTGTTAAGGCATATCCTTTCAGTCTATGCGCTTCAATTAACAGCGTTATCGTTCACGGCCAGCCGTCAAATTACGAAATTAAAGAAGGGGACTTGGTGAAATTGGATTTGGGTTTGCGCTATGAAGGACTTTATTCCGACGCCGCTTTAACCGTGGCGGCGGGGAAAATTTCGCCATTGGCGGCAAGGCTGGTTGAGGCAACCAGAAAAGCTTTAAACGAAGCGATAGCCGCCGCCAAACCGGGAAAAACTTTGGGTGATATCGGTTGGGCGATAGAGAAAACGGCGAAAGAAAACGGATTTTCGGTAGCTGACGGCCTGACCGGTCATGGCATCGGCAGAAAACTCCACGAAGAACCGACTGTTTATAATTTCGGTTCGCCGAATAGCGGCTTAAAACTTGCGGTCGGAATGGTTTTAGCCATTGAACCGATGCTGGTTGCCGGAAGCGGCCGGATAAAAGAATTAAAAGACGAAAGCTATGCGGCGGCCGACAACTCTCTCTCGGCTCATTTTGAGCACACGGTAGCAATAACCAAAAGCGGTCCGAAGGTTTTAGCTTAAGTTTTTCCCTTAACCGCTATTTATTTTATAATTATCAAAAATGAACAGTGGTTTTAAAAAATCTCTTTTAGCCGTTTCGGCAATTATTGTTATAGTCTCCGAGATTTTTTTGAATTTTAATTCCGCTGGCGCTTATCAAAATTTCGGCTTTACCCAATCCGATTTTTCAGGAACTTCTTCTATGTCACTGATAGCGCGAACTGGATAGAAGCTACTTCACTACGGTCGGGTTTATTGGTTTGGCGAAAAATAATTTTAAATTTTGCGCTTTATAATTTAGCTGTTATATTTTAATAAATGCGACAGAGCGAATTATTCGTTAAAACCCAGAGGGAATCTCCTAAAGACGAAGTCAGCTTGAACGCCCAGCTTTTAATTCGGGCGGGATTCGTGGACAAATTAATGGCCGGCGTTTACACTTTTTTGCCGTTAGGGTTAAGGGTTTTTAGAAAAATTGAAAACATCATAAGAAGCGAAATGACATCTTTGGGCGGAGAGGAAATTTTGATGCCGACGCTTCAGCCCAAAACAAACTGGGAAACGACCGGCCGATGGAAAACTTACGATTCGCTGTTTAAGTTCGCCAGCTTCTTTTATA
>CAZODS010000011.1:5045-13237 GCA_964578705.1 uncultured Candidatus Saccharibacteria bacterium | reverse complement strand
CGCAACCTCTTGGTTCGAAGCCAAGTGCTCTATCCAGTTGAGCTACGAGCGCAAACATAAAAAGAGGTAAGTTTTGCCACGAGAGCAAATCGCGGCGGACAAGGAAGCCAAGCCATCCGTCCCGTTAAAAAGCTTTTGCCTCCCAAATAGATTATAATTACTAGCGAGGGAGAAATAAAGGTCAGAGATATTTATTTCTACCGAGCGAAGTAATTATGTAAGCGAAGCGAACTCAATTATAAATGATGAAATTCAACATCCCCGAGGAAGTTATTTCGGCGCTCAATAAAATCCGGGAAAACCGCTATAAGGCGTATCTTGTGGGCGGCTGCGTGCGCGACTTGCTTTTAGCCGGCTACGGAGAATCGGCAGCCGAGCCGAAAGACTGGGATATCGCCACCGGCGCCAAACCGGAAGAAATTCAAAAAATATTTCCCGACAGCGTTTACGAGAATAATTTTGGGACAGTCGGGGTTAAAACAAGAGCGAATGACCCAAAATTAAAAATTCTTGAGATAACGACTTTTCGGCTGGAAGGAAAATACACCGATAAGCGCCATCCGGACGAAATAAAATTCGCCCAAACAATCGAAGAAGATTTGGCGCGGCGGGATTTTACCGTCAACGCCATCGCCTTAGAGGAAATCGGCAATAAAGAAAAAAAAGCGGCCGATTGGAAAGCCATCGACCCCTTTGACGGCCAAATTGATTTGAAAAATAAAATAATCAGAGCGGTTGGCGACCCTGAGGCCAGGTTCAACGAAGACGCTCTCCGCCTGATGCGCGCCGTCCGCTTTGCCATCCAGCTAAATTCTTCGGCCGCCAAAGAAACGGGCAACGCCTGGCAAATTGAAATGGAAACCCGCCGGGCGATTGAAGAAAACGCCAAAAACCTGGAGCGTATTGCCGCCGAAAGAGTAAGGGATGAGCTGGTAAAAATAATAATGTGCCGCCAGGCCGCCAAAGGAATTCTGATGCTCGAAGATTTGAATTTACTCCAATATGTTTTACCGGAACTGCGGGCCGGTCTGGGAGTGGGGCAAAATAAGCACCACATTTTTACCGTTTTTGAACACAACGTCAGGGCGCTTGATTACGCCGCCGGCCAAAATTATTCCCTGGAAGTCCGCCTGGCGTCACTGCTTCACGACGTCGGCAAACCCCAAACCAAGCAGGGCGAAGGGCCGGATTCGACTTTTTACAGCCACGAAGTGGTCGGCGCGAAAATTGCCGCCAAAACTCTGGCGCGGCTGAAATTTTCCAAAGAATTAACCGATAAGGTCGTTCATCTAGTCCGCTATCACCTTTTTTATTACAATGTCGGCGAAGTCACCGAAGCCGGAGTCAGGAGATTTTTAAGGAGAGTCGGAACGGAAAACATCGACGATTTGATGAAGGTGCGGGAAGCGGATAGAATCGGTTCCGGCGTTCCCAAAGCTTTTCCCTATAAATTGCGCCATCTGCTTTTTATGATTGAGAAAGTAAAACGTGACCCGATTTCGCCAAAAATGCTTGAAGTTGACGGTTCGGATGTGATGAAAATTTTAAACATCAAGCCTGGCCCGAAAGTCGGCTGGATACTGGCCGTGCTTCTAGAAGAACTCCTGGACGACCCGAAAAAAAACAGCCGCGAATATCTGGAAGAGAAAATAAAAGAATTAGGAGAGCTGCCGGAAAGTAAATTAACGGAGCTTTTTCAAAAGGCCAAAGAAAAGAAAGATGAGTTCGAGAGCGGAGCCGAGGAGGAAATAAAAAAGAAATATTACGTTAAATAAATACGACGAGCCATTTAGAGATTAAATTTTTTAAACTCTCCGGTTTGAACGCAATCTTTAATCCCGTATTCGCCGACTTTTTCCCTTTCTAAAAAATATAAAAATCCGCCGCAGCCCAGTTTTTCGCCAATATCTTCGGCAAGCTGCCTGATGTAAGTTCCGCCCGAAGAAGAAACTCTGATAGTTAATAGCGGATAATTAAAACTTAAAAGCTCGATTTTTTTGATATTGATTTTTTTAGATCGCTCAGGAACGGATTGGTTCGCGCGGGCGATTTCGTAAAATTTTTTTCCTTCAAACTTTGCCGCCGAAAAAGCGGGAATCTTTTGTTCCTGCTCGCCCAAAAAATCTTTTAAAACTTCTTCTATTGCTTTTTTGTCGGGTTTTTTTGCTCCCGTTTCGGCTTTCATTTCCCCTTCGATGTCCCCCGTTGAAGATTTCGCCCCCAGCCTGACGCCGGCAACATAAACTTTTTCCCAGTTTTTTATCTCTTCAAATTTTTTGGTCGCTCCGCCAAGAAGCAATAAAACAACCCCGCAAGCAAAAGGGTCAAGCGTCCCGCCATGGCCGATTTTTCCCTTAAATCCCGTCTCCCGTTTAAACACCCTTACCAAATCGTAAGTGGATGAACCCGAAAACTTATAAACAGGCAATATTTTATCCATTTTTAAATTATAGCCGATTTTTTGGCCGCTTTATTTAAAACGCTTGGCTTTTTTTATTTTTTAAGTTAAGGTAAAAAATAGCAAACCCCATTAGAAAAGACGGAGCTTTATCATCCGCGCTTTTCCCGTAGGAATTAAAAACTTAATATTGCCTATACCGCGAACAAGTAAGGCTTTCTAACGGGGTAAATTTAAAATAAGGGAGGGAATTATGCGACCGGCAATTCTGATTTTCGTTTTGGCATTTTTAATAAGCGCCAATCCGCAAACCGAAAGAATAAAGTATATCGAGAAAAATCTCGCCAACCGCGGATTTTCCCAAAAGGAAATCAGCGGCATCCTCTCGAACCCCCGGCTAAAACTTTACCAGCCGTCGCCGAAACCGAAAAAGAGCAAAAACGACAGCATCGATTGGAGCAAGCTTTCGGAAAACATAATGTCAAAAAAATCGGTTCAACAAGGGAAACAGTTTATCAACGCCCACCGCGGAGTTTTAAACCGCGCCGAAAAAAAATTCGGCGTTCCTAAAGAAGCCATTACGGCAGTTTTAAGAATTGAAACCGATTTCGGAAAATTTCTGGGAAGCTATGCCGTCGCCAATCTATTCTATAACCAGATTATGGCCGCGAAAGACTGGCAAAAACCGGCCGACAATTTCGTCGACTTATTTGTCTATTGCCGAGGTTTGCGCGCGACCGGCTCCTACTGCCTCTCGCTTAAAGGTTCTTACGCCGGAGCTTTCGGCATATGCCAATTCTTGCCTTCGTCAGCCGTCAAGTACGGAACGGACGGCGGCGGCGACAAGAAAGTCAATTTATTCGATTTTGACGACGCCATAATGAGCGCCGCCAATTTCCTGAAGCAAAACGGCTGGACTCAAAATCCCGCCAAAGCTTTGGGAGTTTATTACGGAAACGGCAGCAACTACCCGGCTTTGGTCCTTATGTACGCGGCCGCCCTTAAACATTAACCCCGTCTTTTTAATAAAGCGGGGTTATTTTATTGCTACAAACTTATTCTTATTTTATTTCTATCTCAATGGGACTTGATAATACCGTCAATCAAGCCGTATTCCTTGGCTTCCTGGGCGGAAAGGTAAAAATCGCGGTCGGTGTCTTTTTCTATTTTAGTCATCGGCTGACCGGTGTGTTTTGCCAAAATGGAATTTATTTTATCTTTTATTTTTATGATATGCCTGGCCGTTATTTCCATTTCCACCGCTTGGCCTTCAACGCCGCCCATTACCTGGTGGAGTAAAATGTCGGAGTTCGGAAGAGCGAACCGCTTACCTTTGGCGCCGGCGCCTAAAAGAACCGCCCCCATTGAAGCCGCCATACCAACGCAAATAGTTGAAACATCCGGTTTGATATACTGCATCGTGTCGTAAATCGCCAAACCCGCCGTAACCGAACCGCCGGGAGAATTCAGGTAAAGCAAAACGTCTTTTTTGGGATTTTCGTGCTCCAAAAAAAGAAGCTGGGCGACAATACTGTTGGCGACGTCGTCGGTCACCTGTCCGCCCAAAAAAATTATCCGTTCTTTAAGAAGGCGCGAATAAATATCGTAGGCCCTTTCGCCTCCGGTTACCTGTTCTATTACCGTTGGAATAAGATTCATTATTTTTATTTTATATCAAAAACTAAAAAATAGAAACTTCTCCTGTTCAAGAATAAGTAAGAGTTAATTATCGACTAGATAAACAGCGCGACTAAAGCCAAACTTAAAGTCGCCAAAAGCTTTATCAGGATATGAATTGAAGGTCCGGCGGTGTCTTTAAACGGGTCGCCGACGGTGTCGCCGGTGACGGCCGCCTTGTGAGTTTCCGATTTCTTGCCTCCCAAATTCCCGGATTCAATAAACTTCTTGGCATTATCCCAGGCGCCGCCGCTGTTGTTAAGAAAAGTCGCCATCAGAATGCCGACGATAGTTCCGGTGATCATCAGTCCGGCTTCGGCTTCGGCGCGTAAAACCAATCCGACAATAATCGGAACGGCAACCGCCAAAAATCCCGGCAGAATCATTTGTTTTAAAGCGCCGCGGGTCGTAATGTCAACGGCTTGGGAATAATCAGGCTTATCTTTTCCTTCCATAATTCCAGGATGCTCCTTAAACTGGCGGCGAACTTCATTAATAATCGAGTAAGCCGCTTTGCTGACGGCCCGAATAGCGAAAGAAGAAAAAACGAAAACCAGAGCCGCGCCGATAAGCGAGCCGACGAAAACTTTAACCTGGCTCAAATTAACGACCGTCAAATGGGCTTCTTCAAGATAAGCGGCAAATAAAAGAAAGGCCGCCAAAGCCGCCGAACCGACGGCGTAACCTTTAGTCAGGGCCTTAGTAGTGTTCCCCGCCGCGTCAAGTTTGTCCATAACCTCTCTTATCTGGCCGCTTTCGCCGGACATTTCGGCGATTCCGGCGCCATTATCGACGATCGGCCCGAAAGTATCCATTGCCAAAATGTAAGCCGCGGTCGCGAGCATTCCCATCGTTGCCGCCGCCGTTCCGTAAAGTCCGCCGCCTAAAACACCGCTCAATTCGCCAAATTTATAAGAAAGAAGCAGGGCGGCCGAAATAACTATTACCGTCAAGCCGGTTGACTCCAGCCCAACCGCCACGCCGGTAATAATGTTGGTGGCGTGCCCGGTTTGCGAAGCCTGGGCGATTTCCCTGACCGGACGGTATTTCGCTTCGGTATAATACTGGGTCAGATAAACGAAAATTACGCTCGTTACTATTCCCACCAAGCCGGCGTAGAAAAACCAGATATTTCCCAGCATTGTTTGGGTAACGAAATAAAAAGCCGCCGCCGCCAAAGCGCTGGTTACGAAATAACCCTTGTT
The DNA here is from genome assembly GCA_964578705.1 of uncultured Candidatus Saccharibacteria bacterium. Lineage (GTDB taxonomy): Bacteria > Patescibacteriota > Minisyncoccia > UBA6257 > 2-01-FULL-56-20 > JAMDBA01. The sequence goes on along the minus strand of CAZODS010000011.1, from coordinate 7,957 downwards.
CATCGCTTTCATCGGCGAATCGTTTTCATTCGCGCGGGCGAAAAATATTCCGACAATCGAAGCCAGAAGGCCGAAGGCGCGCAAAACCAGCGGGTAAAAAATTATAGAAATTCCGAATGTCGGATAAAGAGCCGAGCCTAGAATCATCGCGCCGATATTTTCGGCGGCCGTTGATTCAAACAGGTCCGCGCCGCGGCCGGCGCAGTCGCCGACGTTGTCGCCGACCAAATCCGCGATAACCGCCGGGTTTCTGGGGTCGTCCTCGGGAATGCCGGCTTCAATTTTGCCGACCAAATCCGCGCCAACGTCGGCGGCTTTAGTGTAAATTCCGCCGCCAAGCTGGGCGAATAGAGCGATAAGCGAAGCGCCAAAAGCGTAAGCCGAAATAAGGGCGGGAATTTTTACCGGCGCGTAACCGAAAAGAGTGAAGATAGCGAAAAGTCCGGCCACGCCCAAAAGGCTCAAAGAAACTATCACGAAACCGGAAACGGCGCCGCCCCGTAAAGCGATAGTCAAGGCTTCATTGAAATTTTTCTTGGCGCCGGAAGCGGAACGCAAATTAGTCCTGACGGCGATGGACATTCCAATAATTCCCGAAATCGCCGAAGAAAAAGCGCCGAAAATAAACGCCATTGCCGTTTGCCAGCCGAGAGTCGGTTTTCCGGTAAGCTGGTAGGCGAGCCAAAGCCCGGCCGCGACGAACAAGCCGATAATGGCGATGGTTTTATACTGCCTTTTCATAAACGCCGACGCGCCCTCTCTGATAGCTTTGGAAATTTCCCGCATTTTAACCGTCCCTTCGTCTTTATTTAATATCCAGATAGTCAGGTAAACGGCAAACGCGATCGACACCAGCGGCAAAATTATGGGTATCCATAAAGTATTCATATTATTTTTATTTTATTTTTATATAAATATAATTTAAACGACTATTTTATTTTGTTGATTATAAAAAATATCCCCAAAAATACAATGATTTTTGAAATAAATAATTATTCCTCCGAAATAGGCGACTCCGAAGATTCTTGTTCTTCAACCGAAGCCCCTTCGGGATTTTCGGCGGCGCTTCCCGCTCCTTCGTATTGGGTTTCTTCCGGATGAGAGGCGGAACGGATATCTATTTTCCAGCCGGTCAGTTTGGCCGCCAAGCGGACGTTTTGGCCGCCCTTTCCGATCGCCAAACTCAACTGGCCTTCGGGAATATAAACCCTGACTTCATGGCGGGGCAAGATTTCAACCGAATCAACCTTAGCGGGCGAAAGGGAGTTGGCGATAAATTTCGCCGGATCTTCCGACCATTCGATAATATCGATTTTTTCCTGGCCAAGTTCGTTGTTGACGGCCATCACTCTCGTGCCGCGCTGACCGACCAGCGAACCGACGGCGTCAACTCCTTCGGATTTGGAAGCGGCGGCTATTTTGGTACGACTCCCGGCTTCGCGGGCAATAGCCTTAACCTCTATGGCTCCTTCGGAAAGTTCCGGCACCTCCATTTCAAAAAGCTTGGAAATAAAATTATGGCTGGCGCGGGACAAAACTATTCCCGGCAGCCGGCTGTCATCCTGAACGGCCAATATTAAAAATCGCATCCTGTCGCCGGAACGATAATGTTCGCCCGGGACCGATTCATTCGCGAACATCACGCCGGTGGCGCGGCCCAAATCAACATAAACATTGCCGTGCTCGAAACGCTGGATGATTCCGCTGGTTATCTGACCCTCCTTGTCCTTGTATTCCTTTAAAACCGATTCCCGCTCCGACTCCCTCAACCTCTGGAGAATGACCTGCTTGGCGGTTTGCGAAGCAATCCGGCCGAAATCTTCGTGAATCTCCAGCGGAAAGGTCAGTTCGTCTCCGACTTTGGCTTTAGAATCTATTTTTTTAGCTTCCTTCAAAAATATGTGCCTATCCGGGTTGTATCGGGGAAGCTTGGCTTCGCCCTCCTCGTCCGAAGGTTCTTCTTCCCGCTCCTCTTCGCCCTCCTCGACTATCCTGACGGTCGTTTCGTCAACAACGGTTTTAACCTGCCAAAAATTAAGCTTGCCGCTTTTTAGGTCGAACTGGCATTTTACGATTTCGCCCTTTTGGGCGTATTCCTTCTTATAAGCCGCGGCCAGAGACGATTCGATTGCCTCTATAATCTGGACCGATTCTAATCCGCGCTCGGAGGCAATCTGGTCTACCGCTTTAGATATGTCTTTTAAATTTGAAAGCATATAGATTATATTTTACTAAAAAAAATAAAAAAAACAATAATCGCGCGATTATTCGCCGGCTGGAATTTTAACGGGCGTTTTTATCTGTAATGACCAATAATCAATCCGCCCATGTAATTACTGATTAGAATAACCGTTATGGCAATGCCAAGATGCTCGATAGTGGCGTGGACGGGATGTATTTTTTTTACTTTCGCGATAATATAGCTGAAAATCGCCAACGCCAAGAGGCCGTAAACAACCGAAATCGCGGCCGCCACCTTAATCGGAAACAAAATGACGACAACGATAAACACCAGCGACACCAGAAATCTGGCGGAAAAATTGGTAAAGCTGGAAAGCCAGACGTCGCGGTTTCTGATGCCTTCGGCTTCCTGATAAATATGAATTCCCATCATATCAGAAATATTGTCGGCTAAAGCAATGACCAGCAAGCTGCCGATAATGCTTACTTTGGCGTTGGCGAAATTTTGAAAACCCGTAATCAGCGCCAAGCTGGTAATAATGGAAGAAGTGGCGCCGAAAATATATTTGGTCGCGTACGATCTGTTTTTGGAATCAAAACCGAATAAAACTTTTCCCAGCGCTTTGCGAATCATAATTTTTATTTTACCAAAAACCCGCCAAAAATATAATCCTGACCCGGCGCCGCTTCTAAATTACCAATATTCATTATTAAACAATATTATTTTATGT
>CAZODS010000011.1:0-4945 GCA_964578705.1 uncultured Candidatus Saccharibacteria bacterium | reverse complement strand
CCCGGCGCCGCTTCTAAATTACCAATATTCATTATTAAACAATATTATTTTATGTAAACGCCTCTTATAAAATGGCGATAGGTTGACAAAATCAAAATTTTATAATATACTTTGTTAAGTTTTAATTTAATAGACGGTTCATTTAAAAAACAAAAAATCCCAAAACAGGAGGTAAAATGGTTAAAGCGGTTTCCGAAATAATCAGCGAAATCGAAAAAGAAGAGGTGTTTGCCGATTCAAAATCGGAAATGGAAAAATTCCTGCGAAAAATAAGAGACGGAAACGGAAAAGCGGACAGGGGCGACATTTATAAATTCGACGCTCTTGTTGTCGCGGCCGCCACGATTAAAAACTACTTCCGGATAACAGCCGTGGGCGGTTTTGGCCTGACCTCGGCAGGAGAAAAATTCCTGGCCGAAACGAAAAGCCAAATAAATCATCATAAGTAAAAATTCACTCCCCGATTTACGGGGAGTATTTTTTTGCGCGCCCAAAAAATCCCGTTCCGATTTTTTTACTGCTCAATATTTCCCAAAACCGTTAAATCAAGCTTCATATTTAATGCCGGAGAGCTGCCGTTATAATAGGTCCCTGTTTCGCCGGCGGGAGTCGGGTTTTGGAATTTCGCCATCGGCTCCAAATAGGTGATGTTTGAAATTTCTATGCCAAGACCGTAAGTTTCTCCGGATTCCAGATAATAACTGCCGTCAAAATTAAACCTAGCGTCCCAGCCCCCTCCATCGGAAAGGCCGCTATTGTGAACGTAAGCGCTGATAGAATCGGAATTTGCCGCTTTTTGGGACGGCGCGCCATTTTCAAAAGTCCAAAGCGAAGCAATCTGATTGGAAGACCCTTCGGAAGCAGCCCCATTGGCGTAAGGCCAAGAACCTTCAGGAACGATCACTTGGGTTAAATATCCGGAATGCGACGGGGTAAAAGAAAAAACATTCTCTCCGAAAGTATTAATCGGCCTCCTGAAATTTTCCTGCGAGTATTGATAAATTATCCCGGGCGCGAAAACAGGCGCGGCCGGTTCGCTTGAACTCGCTTCGCCGCCGGTGGAGGTCGCCTGCGTTGAAGTTGCCGAATTTCCATTTTGGCCGCTCCCCGAAGTTGAAGTGGAATCGTTGATATTAATCGTTGAAGTTGAAATAGAAGTTGTCGTATTTTCCGAAGAAGATGTTGAATTCTCCCGAGTCGTAGTGCTCGCGGCGCCGCCATCCGTTGAAGACGCGAGCGTCAAATCGGAGCCCAAATTAGCCAAAAGCAGGGTTGAAGTGGCGGATATCGAATCTGTTGAAGTCGAAAGCGTTGAGGTGGCGACCGCGAGAGTCGAGTCGACATTTTGATTATCAGAGGAATCTCCGCCGGTAATTATTAAAGTTGATGTCGGATCCGCCTCGCCGGCCGAAGTTAATCCGGAAATAATTGTTCCGGTTAAAAATCCATAGCTGTCATAATTCGGATATTTGGCCCCGTTGTAATAGTAAGAGCCGGGAATAACATCCGTAGTCGTCCCATTCAAACCAATATCCCAATAGCTATTGCTGCCAGCAACACTTAATTCAAAGTAATAAAAATGACGGGCGGCCAGATTTATTTTTTCGGAAAAACCGAAATCAACCATTTGGCGGGGAAGATTGGCGCATCTTTGCACTAATGCGCCGGCAGAAGAAGAGGCGACAAAAGAAAGACTGCCAAGGTTATCGGTTAGGCCGGCATCGTAAAGGTTAAGGTAAACCGGAATATCATAATAAGAGCCGCAGGAAATAACATACCCTTGATTAGACCAAAGGCTAACCTCGATTTTATCAAGACTTTCATTTTCGGCCGCCAAAAATGTTTGTCCGGCTTTATTATTCCAGGGATATTCATAAGTGCGCGACCCGGAAACAAAACTGGTGACGGTTGTTAGGGGCGCCGAATTATCCGGCTGGGAAAAAATAATCGCGCTTGTCGGCAAAGCGTCCGAAAATTGAGTCGAAGTAGTTTGTTTCGAGCTTGTCGAATCATCCGCCGCTTGGATAAGTAAATCCGCGTAAGTTAAATCCGAACCCAGCCCTTCGCGGTCAAAAGCTTGAAGCGAAAAATCAAGCTGAATTGGCGGAGAGGACGAACCGATTTCTTCTATTGAATAAAAAACTGTCGTCGAGGCTGTTTCCGAAATAATCGAGCTTGAAGAACTTATGCCGAGCGAAGTTGAAGAATTATCAAGGCGGGAAATTTTATACAAGAGAGTCGAAGTCGAGCCAAGCGCGTCTTGCGAGGGCAGCCAATTAAAAATAACAGCCCCGGCGCCGGAAGCATAAACGGCAATTTCGCTCGTCGCGTTTAAGGGCGACGGCGCAGCCGGCTTGTTTCTCGGCTCCGGAAGACTGGCTGAATTTTGAGGGTTTGGATTGCCGCGAATAATAAAATCAAAGGAATCGTCGCCGCTTTCATAAGCGTTTCCCAAAAAATTATCTTCGCCAAAAGCCATTGAATCCGCCATCGAACCGGCGTTCGCTTTTCGCTCCAAACTTTTTCCGGCCGGAATTTGAACGTAAACAACTTCGTCCACGATTTCTCCTTTATTATTTTTCAAAACCACAACATCATCGCCATAAGAAAGATTATTGGAATTATTTGAATAAATTATATCCGGCGTGATCGCGCCGTCGTAATCGGCCGAAGCTATCAGGAAAAAACTTTTTGAAGCAATAGAAGAGGTCGCAAATTTAAAAACAAGGTTTTTGAATTCCGCCGATGAAGATGAAATTTTTCTTTGGAGCGACCAGCCGGATAAGTCTATATCTCCGTCGGTCGGATTATAAAGCTCCACAAATTCATCATCGGCGCTCAATTCGCCGCCGGCCTGAATTTCCGAAATCAAAACCGGCGGGTTTGAAACATAAGGCGAAGCAACCGAAATAATGGAAGAAAAAGTTGAAGAAGATTGGCTACTAAAAGCGGCTAATTTTATTTCATAATCGCCGGAATTTTCGTAAATATGGGAAATAAGCGGATCGGTTGTTGAAGCGATTTCGGACCCATCGCCAAAGTCCCATAAATAATAAACGGCGGCCGATTCGCCGGCTAGCGAAGTTGAAGAACTCGCGCTAAGCGGAGTCGAAGAAGCGATAAAAGAAATTTTTTCTCCCGCGCTCGGTTTATCCGGATTAATTAAAAAAGAAACGCCGAACGCTTCACTTAAGTCGGCCGGAGAATAAATATTTTCCTGACCGGGTGTTGGAATAGCGGCTTTCCATTCGCCGTTTATTTTTTGCAAAGACGGGCCGTCGCCATCCGCGCCAAGCGAGGAAAAATAGCCGGCCTGGTCTATAATATTATCGTTTTCATCTTTAAGAAATAAAGTTTCGCCGCTGTTATTCAGGGAAAAAGAACTCTCCAGAATCGTGCCGCTGAAATTCGGATTGTCCACCAAAAATTTATCGGCGCCGTTGGAAATAATGGCGTAATCACCAGGATAAATAATAACCGAACCTCTGGCCAGATTAAATTTATGGTTGGATTGGCCGTCATAAAGCTTCCAACCGGTTAAGTCCGCCGTCGTTGCGCCGCTATTGAAAATCTCCAGCCACTCCCTCCCCTCGTCGGCGCCTTTAAGGTCGTACATAATCTCGTTTATAACGATTTCTGGTTTTGAGGCCGCGGATTGTTGATCTGACTGGCTGCTGGCTTGCTGATTAGCTTGATTATTGGATTGTTGGCTGCCTCCACCCCCACCTCCTCCGCTCTGATAAGTCCCCTGGGAATTTTCTCTTTTTGGCGTGCCGCCGACAAACGCCGAGCTGTGCCAGCCATAGCCGTAAGAATCGCGCTCCATTGTTTGCTTGGTCGTATTATTTCCGGCCGGCCAGTTGGGATTGGCCAAAACTTCGTCAATCAGTCGGCAGGAGCCGTCAAAGAGCCTTAACCCTTCATCGCTGTTAGCCAAGCTGCCGGTGTAAATTAAATCCGCCGGAACGCCGGGAACCGAAGAATCGTCTGTTCGCTCAAGTAAGGCAAAACTCTGAGGCGAAATTTTGGTATTTTTCAAAAGGGAAAGATTGATTTTAAAATCATCGTCTTTTCCGGCAATCTCCCAATTTTTCAAATCAATTTCCTGACCGGAAATATTTTTAATTTCTATCCATTCGTCATCGGCGGAATTCGCCGAACCCATCCAAGCCACTTCGTTTATTAAAATTTGGCGGTCCGCGATTTGACCGGCGCCGGAAGCAAAAGAACAATTCGGATTTTGAGCCGGTGTTTTTTCCTGGGCGGTATTATTTTGCGCGGAATTTTGGTTTTTTGTCGAAGAAGCGGCGTTCGGCAAAGTTGAAGAGCTCGTTAAAAGCGAGGTCGATGAAACTTGGAAGTTTAAATTCTGATTTTCTTTTCCTGCCGGCTTTATATCCGGCTGACTATGGCTATCGTCGTCGCTCGCGGCCGGACCGCTTGCCAAAGAAACATTTTGTCCGGAATTGCCGCCGGCTTGGACGGCCGCGCCGCCATCATTATTTAAAATTTTCCCACGGGATTTAATTTGATTGAGATTATTAAGCGAAGAAAGATTATTGTCGATTGATTGAGTATCCAGGTTCGGCTGGTCATCCAAGGTTATGCTACTTCCGTCGTCGCCAGAATTTGAACTAAAAACATCGGCGACCGAAGACTGTAGGGCGGAAATCGTGTTGTGGATAGTTAAATTAATTTTATCGGCAACTTTGCCGGCGAAATTTTCAATGCCGTTTATAACGGCGCCCAAAAGGGTTTCTTTCGGCGCCAAATTTTCCGCGGCGGATACTGATTGGCCGGATTGCGATGGCGCCGCCGGATTGGCTAAATTCGCAACCGATTCGGAGCCGCCGGCCGACGCATAAGCAGGAACATAAACCGCATTATCGGAGGTATACCAGTTGCCGGCAAGCAAATTCGTGTATCCCGAAATAGGCTCGGGCTT
>CAZODS010000010.1:11981-13685 GCA_964578705.1 uncultured Candidatus Saccharibacteria bacterium | reverse complement strand
GTCAGATCTTGGAATTGAGCGCCAAGCCAGTTGAAAGCCGCCGAAATTTCATTTATCAGGCTTTTGGTGTCGATGTTTTGAGCGGAAGGCGTTTGGGCGCTGTCGATTGTCCGCTTGACGGTGTTGGTAAAATTGCTTACTGGCGCCGGCAGATCTTTCATTACCTGGTCATAGTTCGGCAAATTTTGAGCTTTAACGGTGTTGGCGAGAAAAATAAGCGCGATCGCGATTAAAATAACGCTAAAAAATGATATCGCCGGATTATGTTTTGATTTATTGGTCATTTCTATTGTTTGGCAAGATAACTAAAGGGGTCTAAATCGCCTCCGTAAGGCATTTGGCCGCACGACTTATTCGGCCCGATATAAAAAGTTGGTTCGGCGTAAACGCCGAAGTGAACGTGCGGTCCTGTCGCGTAGCCGGTTTTTCCAGAGTAGCCTATCAATTGCCCTTTTTTAATTATATCTCCTTTACTGACAAGCATCAAAGACATATGGCCGTAGAGTGTTGTCAGATTCGTGGTGGCGCCATTTATGACCACGACCTTGCCGTACCCTTCGCGATAGCAATAAAGATCCTGATTCATCGCCAGAACAACCGTTCCGTCTTCGGAGGCGAAAATTGGCGTGCCCATGGGAACTCCGATATCGATACCCGGGTGCCATTTACTGTTATAGGCGGTTTGGGCAAAGTCCGTCGCGCCGTAGCCTTGCGTGATTATTCCTGTGACCGGCCAGCTTAAGATTCCGGAGCCGACCGGAGGCAAAAGGCTGGGATCTATTTTGGTTCTTAATATCGAGTCGATAGCCTCGACTTCGTTATTGATTTCCGCCTGCCTCTGCTGCAGCTGGCTCATTAAAGCTTCGTAGGCGCTTTCCTTGTTTTTGGTTTCGGCCAGGAGCGCCTGTTTGTCCGAATTTTGCTGGCCGATGATTTCCTTGCGGTATTTTATATTTTCATTTTCCAGCGAAATTTGATTTTGTTTTTGAGTGGAATCGGAAATTTTCTGGCTCAAATCCTGTTGGAGAGTGGTTAAATTATCCACATTAACGCTTAAATTAGCCTCTAAATCTTTCAGGGTTTGGAGTTCAAGGACGCTGTCGGTCAGACTTTTATTTCTTAAAAAAACAATCAGCATGTTATCGGCATCGTTTTGCTGAATTTTTTGGAAGATATTAATTATGCTTTGCTTCGCTTGGGTGATGGCGTTTTTGATGTCCTGAATATCAAAGCCCAAAGATTGGATTTGCAGGGCAAGTTGCTGGACGGTCAGCTCTCCGGCGGCCAGATTCAAATTCAGCTGCTTTGTTTGATAATTATAAGAATTAATTTGGCTTTGGAGGCTTTGCTTTTGGCTGCTGACGGCCGTCAGCTGCTGGTTGACGGCGCTTATTTGGCTGTTAATTTGGTCGAGCTCCTGTGATTTTTGCTGAAGCTGGCTTTGGAGGGTTTGGCGGGAGGATTCGGTTGAGGTGGCAATCTGATAATTAGGGTTGGCTTCCAGGGTTTGGGCGTAAATCCGGCTGCCGGCCGCTAAAACAACCGACAAAGCGGTAAAAATAATAACAAAATTTCTTAATCGCATTTATTTATGGCTGTATTAATTCTAACCAAGGTTTCTTCTTTGCCTAAAATTTCCATAATAGAAAACGGGTCCGGCGAAGCTTTCGCCCCGGAAAGAGCCGCCCTTAGCGGCCAAAGAAC
>CAZODS010000010.1:0-11881 GCA_964578705.1 uncultured Candidatus Saccharibacteria bacterium | reverse complement strand
CCCCGTTTTTCCAGTTCCGGCTTAAGGAGATTGAATAGCGTTTCACTGTTTAAGTTTTGGATGTATTTCGCGTTGAGCCAATTTAACTTTTCGATATTAAAAACAGCGCCGGTTTTTTGGACGCGCTCAAGGTCGAATTCTTTAATCAGTTCTTCGACGGAAAAAATCTCCTCGTCTCCTCGTGGATGCCAACCCAGTAAAACCATAAAATTTATCATTGCTTCCGGAAGATATCCTTTTTCACGGTATTCCAAAAATGAGGTCTCAACCAGTCTTTTTGACATTTTACTTCTGTCGGGAGACAGTATCAGCGGTAAATGCGCGTATCTGGGCGTCGGAATATTCAGGGCTTTTTGGATGAGAATTTGCTTGGGGGTGTTGGATATATGGTCTTCGCCGCGGATGACGTGGCTGATTTTCATTTCGAAATCATCAATAACGACTGCGAAGTTATAAAGAGGCGTTTCTAAATTTTTGGCGATGGCGATATCGCCGAAAAGCGAAGCGTCAAAAGAAATTTTTCCGTGAATCAAGTCGGTGAACTCGACTTTGCTTTCGGGTATTTTAAAACGAATCAGCTGGGGTTTTTTGTCTTTCGGCGGGACTTTAAGATCGCGGCAATGTCCGCTGTATTTGGTCGCTAATCCCCGGGCCGCCATCGCTTGTTTTTCTGTTTCAAGCTCTTCTTTGCTGCAATAGCAATAATATGCCTTTTTTTCATCAAGCAGTTTTTGTAGATATTTTTTATAAATATCGGTTCGTTCCGACTGACGCAGCGGCCCTTCGTCCCAATTCAAACCAAGCCATTTTAACCCCTCAATTATCTGGAATTCATATTCTTTTTTGGATCTTTCTTTATCGGTGTCCTCGATTCTCAAAATGAATTTTCCGCCGTTGCGTCGGGCGAAGAGCCAGTTAAAAAGAGCGGTCCTGACCGTGCCTAAATGGAGGGGGCCGGTCGGGCTGGGCGCCACGCGAGTACGGACTTCGTTAAATTCAGCCATTATTTTATTTTAACCCTTGAGTCCCAAAATCTCCAGCTATTAACGTTTAAAAAATTCTGTTTCGCGCCCGAAATTCGCGCTATTTATCAGTTTCCCGTTATTCTTATTATTTCCCTAGCCAGCGCCTCGGCGCCGTCGGGCTTAAAGAATTTTAAGGAAAAATCTCCCATCTGCTTCAGCTTCTCGGGATTATTTAAAATATCTTTTATCTGGTCGATAAAAATATCCGGAAGAAGATTATCTTCTTCAATTACGATGCCACCGCCAAGCCGCGCGAATTCATAGGCGTTCGCGCGCTGATGGTCGTTAGCGGCTTCGGGAAGCGGAATAAGGACTAACGGTTTTCCGAATGAAGCGGCCTCGAAAATAGTTCCCGCGCCGGCTCTTGAGACAACTAAGTCGGCCGCCGAATAAGCGACCCTGAGGTTCTCGTCCAAAAACGGAAAAAACACATAGCCGGATTTTTGGGCTTGAACATCGTCTCCAAAAATCGGTTTAATCAGAGCCTTGACGGAGTCGAAGTTGTTTATGCCAACTTGATGGATTATTTGCGCGACGGGAAGAATGTTTCCCAGATTGTTGATAATAAAATCATTTATTCTTTGCGAGCCGAGCGATCCCCCAAGAATAAAGATGACTGGCTTTTTGGCGTTCAGACCGATAAGAGTTTTGGCGTCGGTTTGCGCGGGCCGCTTATAAAGGATTTCTTCCCTGATGGGATTGCCGACAAGAGCGGTTTTCGCGGGATTGAAATAAGAGGCGCATTTTGGAAAACTGACACCGATAGCTTTAGCGAAGTGGCGGCCGGTAATGTAGTTGGTGGAGCCGGGAACGGCGTCGGATTCATGAATAACAACGGGTATTCGGTAAAAACGGCAAGCCAAAACAACCGGCAAAGCTCCCGGTCCGCCTTTTGAAAAAAGAACATCCGGCATAATCGGCCAAACTTTGATAAGCGCCTGAAAAATACTCACAAAGAAAGCGGGTATATCAAGCAAAATCACCAGACTGGCGTAGCGGCGAATCTTGCTAGAGATAAGCGAATGAACTTGAATGCTGTGGGTTTCAAGCGCTAATTTGGCGTTTCCGTCAAAGGGACCAAGATAATCCAAGCTCAAATCTATACCTTCGTTATAAGCTATATTGGCAAGCTCTTCGGAAACGGCGATAAGCGGGTATAGGTGTCCCCCGCTTCCTCCTCCGGCAAGCAGAACTCTGACTTTGGCTTTGATAAAAGATGGCTTTTTAAGCATTGGCGTATTTGGAAATATTTATCATTATACCACTCATTGTCAGAAAAACAGCCAAGGCGGTGCCTCCGTAGCTGATAAAAGGCAGGGGAACGCCCGTTAGCGGCAAGAGGCCGGAAATAGACGCGATATTCATAAAACTTTGGATAAAAATAACGCTGCCGAAGCCGACCAGCAAAGAGCGGGCGAATTTCTCCTCCGTCTTAAAAGCCAGATAAAATATCCTGAATACGAGCAGAAAAAACGCGATAATCAGCGCCGAAGCGCCGATAAATCCGAGTTCGCTGGCGACAATGGAAAAAATAGAGTCATCCAAGGGAGCCGGCAAAAGATTGGTTTTCATCGTTGATTTTCCGTAACCGACCCCCAGCCATCCCCCTGTTCCGATGTTAATAAGGGACTGGTTTATTTGGTAAGCCGAGCCTTGCTGGTCTTGGGACGGCGAAAGGTATGTTTTAAGCCGCGCGAAACGGTAGGGCGTCACATAAATAATCAAAGCCAAAACTGAAAATCCTATTAAAACCGTAAGGAAGATGTATCGGTATTTCGCGCCGCTGAAAAAATAAACCGAAAGAGCGGCTCCCAGAATAATGACAACCGTTCCCGTGGTCGGCTCCAGAATCAAAAGCCCGGCTATCAATCCAGAAATTATCAGGAATGGAAGGAAGCCGCTGGAGAAACTTTGAGTGCGGTTGGCTCTGGTGTTAGTCAGCCAGGCGGCAAGGTAGATTATGAAAGTTATTTTTATTATCTCGGCCGGCTGAAAAGATAAGGGGCCAAGCTTAAGCCATCTCTCCGCCCCCCCGCTTGCGAGTCCCAGTGGCGTAAAAACCAAAACCAAGAATACCAGGCTGGCAGTCAACAGCCAAACGGCCAGGCGCCTATAGTTCTGGTAGTAAATTTTAAATGAAAATAAAAAGCCGATAATTCCTATGGCTAGCCCATAAATCAGCTGATGCTTAAGATAAAAATAACTATCGTTGAACTTGGAGGCTCCCAGCTCCGACGAAGCGCTGGCCAGCATAATCAGGCCGAAAACAGTCAGTCCGAAAACCAGGGCTATGATAAAATAGTCCGGCGCTCCGCCGCGCTTGCTTAAAAAAATTTTTTTAAAAATCATGGCGCAAAATTTTGCCGGCCAGTTCGACGCGCTTATTTTCTTCCCAAGCGATTTTACCGTTAACGATAACCTTCTTAACCTCCTGGTTTTTAAGGATAACCAAATCGGCGAAATAATTTTCTTCGATAACCCCTCTTTTCTTCAGACCGAAAAGCGCCGCCGGGACGGCGGTTATTTTGCGGACGGCGTCGTCGGGGCTCAATAATTTGTTTTCTGAAGCGTATTTCAAAAATCGGCTGAAAGTTTCGCGCGCCCGCAAGGATCCGGTTATTCCGGAGCCATTAATATTCCCCGGGCTGGCGGCGTGCGAAGCGATTAAAGATTTCGGATGATTTATGGCTTTTAAAGCCAGGTCTAAATTAATGTTTTTTACGGCAATAGTCGCCTTCAGCCGCGTAATAGCCATTATCTTAAGCATCATCTTTTTTGGCGGCAATGAGAATATTTCCATTAATTCCTGAAATGTTTTTCCAGCCAAGAAATCGAATTTGAAGGCTTGGGCTATCCGCAGTTCCTGAGGGTCAAAATCGGGCATCTCCTTGATTATTTTCGGCTGGAGCCATGGGTCGCGAATTGCTTTCGACGGCTCAATATTATGGCTCTTTTTCAGCCAGTCGGGCAAAAAATTAAATATCGGCAGAAGGTTTTCATTAATCGGGAAAAAATCGAAGTAAATATTGGAATTTTTTGCTTGATTAAGAATATCCATGGCTTCTTCGTAATCTTTTTCAAATCCCGTAAGCGGCAGAAAATGGCTTAATATTATTTTGGCGTTCCTTCCTTTATTTATGCCGGTTATCTCCCTGACCAATTTTTTTAAATCATGGCATTCATCAAAATGAAAAGAAATCAAAGCGTTATCTTTTTTAACAACTTGTAAAAATTCTTTGATTATTGTTGCCGGTGACGGAATTATAGGGGATCCCTTTTCTATGGATAGCCCGAAAGAACCTTCCCGAATGGATTTATCAAGAAGGTTTTTGATCGCGGCGGCATCTTTCTTGTTGAGATTGTTTTTATTTTTCAATTCTGCCTCAAGCTCTCCTTTGGCGGAAAAGCCGAAAATCAAGTTTTCATATCCCGTTAAAGTCCCGAAATTTATTCCTAGTTTTCTGCCGTCCAAAGTATCTAAGAATTCTTTGGTTGTGCGCCAATTGAAATTTATTTGGTTGGCGTCCGTAAAATAGCCGAGAGATTTGGGAATATTTTTTAAAAAAGGCGCCAGGGAAAATCCGCCTTGCCCGCAGATAACCGTTGTCACGCCCTGGGCTAAAAAATTTTCCTGGGACGGATTGGTAAAGATGCTTAAACTATGATCCGAGGTGCTGTTTACGTCGATAAAGCCGGGCGCCAATTGCATTCCTGTGCCGTCGATTATCCTCTCGGCTTTTTTGCCGGGGAAAATTCCGATGGCGGAAATTTTGTCTTTATTAACGAAAACATCGGCGCCGCCCTTAAATTTCCTGGCGCCGCCTAAAATTTCCACATTTTTTATCAAAATAGTCATTTAGTTAATTATATCAAAAATCAAGCCTTTTACCTTTCTGTAAATTAAAGCGGCGGAAAATACGGACTATCCGGATTATTTTGCCATAGCCGAGAGCTTAAGGGAAACAACTTTAGAGGATCCGTCCTCTCCGGTGGTTACGCCATACAGTATATCGGCGGCCTCCATAATGGTGCGGTTGTGGGTGACGATGACGAATTGGGTCTCTTTGGCGAATTCTTTTAGGATTTCGGCGAATCGCTTGGCATTCCGTTCATCGAGCGCCGCGTCGGCTTCGTCTAAAACCAAAAAAGGCGGCGGGCTGACCGAGATTAAAGCGAAAAGAGCGGCAATAGCCACCAGGCTTCGCTCGCCGCCGGATAAAACTTCCAGTGAATTAAGGCGTTTCCTGGGAAGGCTGACGTTTATATCTATTCCTCCCGGAACTTCTTCGTCGGTTTCTTCTCCGGTCATATCATCCAGTTCGTCTTCTTTTTTTAGGTTTTCCCCGCCATTATTTTTGGCGATTTTCGGCTGTTCGAACTTAAGCGACGCTTTGCCGCCTCCGAACATTAAGCCGAAAAACTTGTTGAATTCCCCGTTAATTTTTTCCAAAGCCGCGCCGAATTCGAACTTTATTTTTTGGTTGAGGTCTTTGATGAGTGATTTCAAATCCTTATTAGCGCGTTCCAAATCTTCCGTCTGCTGTTTGAGGAAATTATATCTCTTTTCCGTTTCACCGGCTTCTTTGAGGAGGTTTTCGTCTATTTCTTCCAGATTTATCAATTCACCCCTCAGTCTTAGAGTCCTTCTTTCAATAGCCGCCAGATTGTTTTCGTTTTCCCCGTTGGGGTCTATCGTAAATTGGGAAAGATCGAAATCCTCGAACTCTTCCGGATGCCGGTTAACCTGGCTAATTTGCCTTTCCAGCTCCTGGATTTTTATCGAATTTTTTTCTTTTTCGAACTCCAAACGCCTTTTTTCGTTTAAATTTTTGTCGATACCGTCTTTAATTTCTTCGACCTCTCTTAAGACTTGCTTGAAATTCTGATAGAAATTTTCCTGTCCCCTGTCGAGATTCCTTTCCTTTTCGTCTAACGAAGCCAGTTCCGCGTTTATTTTGTCGAGATGCGCGCCTATTTCCTTGAGGCGGCCCTGGATGCCTTCCGATTTTTTGGCGTTCTCTTCGGTTAATTGATGAGAATCCAAAAGGCGGTTTATTTCCGATAAAATCTCCTTTACGGAATTTTTTATGGCTTCAAAGTCTTTTTCCAGGTTGCTTTCCAGGTTATTTTTGGCTTTTTTAATCAGGGCGAACATCAGCCGGCTGTCGGGAATAATTTCCGAATTATTTTCGCGGCCGATAATCGCGAGCCGAGCCTCCAGGCCGCCAAGTTCCTTCTGGAGCGCGTTTTTTTCTTCGAAAATTATGCCGCGTTTCGACTTTATAGATTTCAATTCTTCTTGTTCTGCCGGACGCTGGGACTCTACTTCTTTTAGTTTGCTTTCGGCCGCCGTTTTATTTCTATTCAACCCCGATATTTTCTCGTCCCAATTTTTGATTTCCTTGTCGATTTCTCTAATCTGATTTTTGGAAGTTTTTAACTGATAGCCGAAAAATTTATTTTCCAGCCCTCTTAATTCATTTTCGATTTCACCCCGCTTTTCCCAGCGGCTGGTCTGGCGCTTCAAAGAACGGAGGTGCGGTAAAATTTCTTCCGCCAGCGCTTTCGCCTTGTCTAAATTGATCAGGGTATTTTTTAATTTATTTTCAGCTTCGTTTTTTTTGATTTGGTATTCGCGGAGCCCCAGTATTTCTTCGATCATCTCTCTTCTTTCCTGCGGCGACGCCTTAATGAAGACGTCGCTGTTTCCCTGGGTTATCACCACAAGGCCTTTATTTCCGAGTCTGGCTTTAGCTAAAAACTCGGTTAAATCTTTAAGCCTGATTTCGTCGCTGTTCAAGAAATACTGGCTTAATCCTCCGCGGTTCGCCTGCCGCATTATGGAAATTTCGGCGAAATCAAGAGGCAGTGTTTTTTTATGATTATCGAAATACAAGCTTACCTGGACCTGTCCGAGCCGCGGCCGCTTTGGCGTGCCGGCGAAAATTAAATCTTCGATTTTTCCGCCACGGAGGTTTTTTGCTTCCCGTTCACCCAAAATCCAACGGATGGCGTCGATGATATTCGATTTGCCGGAGCCGTTCGGCCCGACGATAGCCGTGACGCCGTTAGCGAATTCAAGGCTGGTTTTTTGCGCGAAAGACTTAAATCCGTTCAGCTCTATTTTTTTTAAAATCTGAGGCATTATTCGCTTTGAATTTTATTTAGAGCGGCCTTGGCGGCTTCAACTTCCGCCTCCTGCTTTGAACTTCCTTCTCCTTCGGCGATTAAGCGGTCGTCGAAATAAACGCCGCTTTTAAAAATTTTTTCATGCGCCGGCCCTTCTTCGGATATTATTTTATAAGAAGGGGTGATTTTAAGTTTGTCCTGAACTATTTCCTGAAGTTCGCTTTTGGCATCCTTGTAGGTTTTATTTTCCAGGACTTCTTCGATGTGGGAAAATACCGATCGCTTAATAAATTCTTCGGAAACTTTAAATCCTTGGTCAAGATATATCGCGCCGATTACCGCCTCCATGGCATTGGCTAAAATCACCTCCTGCGCTCTCGATGAATCTTTCGCCTCTCCCCGCGACATCAAAATGAATTTTTTTAAATTGATACTTTTGGCTATCTCGGCAAGTTTCTGGTAATTCACCAGAGCGGCCCTCAAAAGCGTCATTTGGCCCTCGGCCGCGTCGGGAAATTTTTGAAACAGGAGTTCGCTGATTATCAGCTCCAAAACCGCGTCGCCCAAAAACTCTAGCCGTTCGTTGTGCGGCAATCGCCATTTCGGGTTTTCGTTGATGTAAGAGCGGTGCGTTAAGGATTCGGTAAGCAGATTCAGGTTTTTAAATTTTATTCCAATCTGTTTGGCGAAAAGTTCGGCAAAGTCCATAATTTACTTTTTTTCTTCTTCCGGCTTTGTTCCTTCCATCCCCTTATAGATAGTTCCCATCACTCCGTTGATAAATTTAGACGAGTTTTGGCCGCCAAAATTTTTCGCCATTTCTATGGCTTCGTTAATCGCTACTTTTGGCGGGACTTCGTTTTTGTCGGCGTAAATAAGCTCGTAAAGACCGATTCTTAATATATTCCTATCAATTATAGAAATTCTTTCGAGCGGCCAGTCGGGCGCGGCTTTGATAATAATAGAGTCTATCTCCTTAAGGTGTTCAATCAGGCCCTTGGCGATTTTCCAGGCGAATTCCGGCTCGTCAATGCCGGGCGCGAATTCTTCGAGATTCCTTTCGATTATTGTTGTTAAATCGGTTTTTTGGTTGTAAAAATCCCACTCGTAAAGAGCTTGAAGTAAAACGGTCCGAATGAGATGCCTTGTAGCCATTTTGGTTTAATGGTTTTACTTTCCGCAGCGGGGGCAAGACCGGTGCGGCAATTTAGGCGCTCCGCAATCGGAGCAAGCCAAAATCAGGGATTTCTTGAGCGCTAAATGAGACCGTCTCTTCCCCACCTTTGATTTTGAATGATGTTTTACTGGTACGCCACCCATAATTTATAATTATTGTTTTTTTTGGACAAAAGTCAAACGGTGGAATCCCGATTTGCCGTGTTTTTTTATGGCGTCAAGGTGAATTTTGGTTCCGTAGCCTTTATGAATATCAAAACCGTACCGCGGCCAGATTTTTGCCGCTTTAGCCATTAATCTGTCGCGGCCAAGTTTTGCGGCAATCGAGGCAAGCTTGACGGCATTGAATTTTTCGTCGGCTTTAATTATTGTTTCGGCAATTTTTAGAGAGAAATTTTTATTTTTCAGATATAATCCCCCGTCAAGAATGACGGAAAAATCCGCTCCGGGCTCTAATTGATTTTTTATTTTTCTGAAACTTCTCCAGGCGGCCAGATTGGCGGCTCCCGAAATATTTATTTTATCTATTACTTTGTTGGAAATAAAAGAAACGGAGCAGAAGATTGATTTTTTACTTTTCAGCCAGTCCTCCCAATAGATTCTCTTTTTTAGGCTTAATTTTTTAGAATCCTTTAATTTTATATTCGCTTTGATTTTAAAATTTTTCGGCAAGGCGACCGCGCAAACGGCGACCGGTCCGGCCAAAGCGCCCCGACCGACTTCATCTATGCCGATTATATACTTTGATTCGGTCATTATTATTAAAAATTAGCGGAAACACGCCAAAAATAAAAGCCCCGACTGTTGTCGGGGCTAAATTTTATTTTTTAAAAGCAATCTTTACAATCTCGTCAAAAGTTTTAACGTAATGGATGCGAAGTTTTTCCTTGATCTCTTTGGCGTCCTGTAATCTTTCAACGTCGATCCGATTCTCTTCCGGAATAATAACAAATTTTATTCCGGCTTTGATGGCTGCCGGTAATTTTTCTTCCAATCCGCCAATGGCCGTAATCTTGCCTCTCTTCATGGTGATTTCTCCGGTTGACGCCATATAGTTCCTAACCGGTTTATCTGTAACCAGAGATTGAAGAGCCAGGAATATAGCCACCCCCGCGGACGGACCGTCTTTTGGAATCCCGCCTGCCGGAACATGAAGGTGAAACATCACTTCGTCGAAAGGAAAATCGCTTCCCTCGTTCATCTTTCTGACCTTGGTTAGCGCGACTTTAGCCGACTCTTTCATCGTGTCTCCCAAATTACCCGTGATAGATATCTTATGCTGGGGATTGGAAGATTTGATATACTCCGCTTCTATGTATAATATATCTCCGCCATGTCCGTTCCAGGCCATACCCACCGTGACTCCGGGAGGAGTTTTTTCGGCGATGGTGTGCCGGGCCGATGGTCCAAGCTTATCTATGGTTTCGTCAATATCAATATCTTTTCCTTCTGTGAAGTGTTTAACGGCGATTTTTCTGAATAATGAAGATATCTGTTTTTCCAATCCTCTCACGCCGGCTTCATAGGTTTTTTCGATAAGTTCCTTGATTTGTTCGTCGGACAGTGAAATATCAAGATTTTCTATCTTGTCGATGCCGGTTTCTTTTTTCTGTTTGGGGATAAGAAAACTTTTCGCGATATTGATTTTCTCTTTTTCGGAGTAGGACGGAAGAGTGATTATCTCCATTCTGTCTCTTAGCGGAGCCGGTATATTTTCAATCACATTAGCCGTGCAGATAAAAAACGCCTGCGAAAGGTCAAAGGGACATCTCGCGTAAGTGTCTTTAAATGAGTGATTCTGCTCGGGGTCCAAAACTTCCAAAAGCGCGGCCGATGGGTCGCCTGAAACGCCCATCGCGTTAAGCAGTTTATCCACCTCGTCTATCATAAAGACGGGGTTAGAATATCCGGCATTAGCAAGTTCGCGCAGAATTCTGCCTTCCTGGGCTCCGACGTAAGTGCTGGAATGGCCTCTTATTTCGCCTTCATCCCGTATTCCGCCTAACGCTATCCTGACAAACTTTCTTCCCATGGCATTGGCTATCGATTTCCCAAGAGAAGTTTTTCCGATTCCCGGAGGGCCGGCAAAGGTCAGGATTGGCGCTTTGCCTTTCGGATTCAGTTTGCGGACGGCTATAAACTCCATAACCCTTTCTTTTATTTTATTCAGTCCGTAATGGTCGGCGTCCAAAATTTCCCGCACTTTTTTAAGGTCGTCGATATCATGCGTGTATTTGCCCCACGGAAGCGACAGCAGGAATTCAAGATGTTGATCGGCTTTCGAGTACGGGTCCTGAAGATTTTGAAAATCCTTTTCAAAAAACTTTCTGGCTTCTTCAGGTATAAAATTTTTTATCTCTTCGTATTTTTTGCGCAAATTACCATTCTTTTCATTTTTCATTTCCTGCCTCCTTTCCCTTTCTTGTATTTTGCTTGTCAGTTCGTCATGGATAACTTCCAGCAGATCGATAAGCTTATCGTAATATTCCTGCTGGCTCGGGCTTCTCAAGATGTTTAATTTTTCTTCCTGAAAATCCCGTCCTAAAGCTGCCAACACGCTGGCCGCCTGGACGCCGAGGCGATGGATGTCGCCGGTATTATCGGTTCTTTCCGAAACTATCTCCACGGCTGCCTTGTCGTAAACCAGCAAATACATCTTTTTCAGAATGTTTTTGAGCGCGGCAATCAAAGGTTCTTTATCCTGTTCAGGAATGTCGTCTCCGTACAATACGCACATACCTCTATTCCCCAAAGCGCCAAGTATTCTTAGTCTTCCTATGGCCACCCCCCCTAACTCATACGTTTCTCCGTCGTTGCTAATGGTAAAGTTTTCTACTTTTGCCATAACGCCATAATCCGCGTAATGGGAATCGTCTACAACCGGCGCGATAGCGATAATATGCTTATCGTCGTCATTTCCTTGAATTTCGTTTGATAAATCATTAAAGATGTCGAGGGCCTTCTTGTCGATGTGAACTATATGGATTTCGTCTCCAACAATATAAGCACCTCGAAAAATCATCAACGGAAGCATAGTCAGAATTTGTCTCATATCAACTCCTTTTTAAACTGTCAATTTTACTAATTACAGTAAAACATAAATACTAAGAATAAGCAAGCTTGCTTCGGGGATGAGCCAAGCCCGGCGATTTTCATTAAAAAAACGGGCAAATCTCTTTGCCTGTTATGTTAATTTGACGCTATTTCAAAATTCATAAATCTCCGGTCGCCGGTCGCTTCCCGCGCCACTCTTAAAAACTTGGGAAGCTCGATTTTTTCTTTCCGGTCGGTCAGCTCGATTTCCAAAATTATCAAACCCGGAGGATTTATGAACTTATCAAGCTTAAAATACTGGCCCCGGTACACGAAACAATATCTTTCTTTGGAGATAATAAATAATTTACGCCCGCGCTTAGCGCGGGCTTTTCCTTGTAGGCCAGAAACTTTTTTGAATAGGTAAATAGCTGTCAAAAAAAATACGGAGGCGGGAGGATTTGAACCTCCGAGGGGATTTCTCCCCAACCGCATTTTCCGCCAGAGGCGGATCCTCC
>CAZODS010000009.1:11939-15027 GCA_964578705.1 uncultured Candidatus Saccharibacteria bacterium | reverse complement strand
AAAAATCCTCATCGCTTCGGATATTTCTTTTTCGGTTGTCGGGCGGCCGAGCGTGAGGCGCAGGCTGCCGCTCGCTCTTTCGTCGGAATAACCCAGCGCTTTAATGACGTGCGATGGTTTGGCGGCGCGGGCGGCGCAGGCGGCGCCGGCAGAAACCGAAAGGCCGTAAAGGTCGAGCTTTATTAAAAGGTCGGAAGCGCACCAGTCGGGAAAATAGATATTCAAATTATTGGGCAGGCGGTTTTTGGGCGAACCGTTAAGCCGGGCAGACGGATATATTTTTTTAATATTTTTAAAAAGCTCATCGCGGAGATTTTGAATCCGCTTCGCTTCGCTTTCTCTTTTGCCGATAATCAGTTCCATCGCTTTCCCGAAACCAACGATTGCCGGAACATTTAAGGTTCCGCCCCGAAGTCCCATTTCCTGCGAGCCTCCGGTTACAAACGGAGCGATGAGCGCCCGGTTTTTAACATAAAGGCAGCCGATTCCCTTCGGACCGTAAATTTTTTGGCCGGAAAGGCTCATCAAATCGACGCCGAGTCCGCCGGCCGGCGGATTTACGCCGCAATCCAAAAATTGGAGCGCCTGGACGGCGTCGGTATGAAGAAGCGGATAATGCGAGCCGCTTTTCTTTTTGAATTCCGCGATTATTTCGGAAATTTTTTCTATCGGTTGGATGGAGCCGGTTTCGTTGTTGGCGTACATAACCGAAACCAAAATAGTTTGTTCGTCCAAAAGGGATTTTAGTTTCGCCAAATCAACAAAGCCGTCCTTGCTGACTTTCAAAATTTCCGCCCGGACGCCGTCTTTTTGAAGGTCGCTGGCGGTTTCCAAAACCGATTCGTGTTCAAACGCCGAAACGATTATTTTAAGCTTGGCTTTATTTAAGGGGTGATTTTCGCGGAATTTTTTAACCGTTCCCCGCAAAGCCCAGTTATTGGCTTCGGTGGCGCTGCCGGTGAAGAAAATTTCTCTGGAATCGGCGCCGATGGCCGCCGCTACTTTTTCCCTCGCCTCATCCACGCCTTTTAACGCTTCCTGGCCGAAATAATGGAGCGAACCGGGATTGCCGAATTTTTCGGAAAAATAAGGTTCCATTTCTTTTAAAACATCGGGATGAACCGGCGTTGAGGCGGCGTAATCTAAATAAATATGTTTCATATTTTTAGTATAACGCGGCTTGATTTCAGACTCAAAGACTGAAGTCGGCAAATGCCGTGTTTTAAGCGCGGTTTTAGGGCTAAGCGGGCAGGGCGCGCCGCCAATATTCCTTTCGGAACCGGCCTCAATTTGCTCCGGCGGCAAATCGGGCCCGTGCTTTCGGAAAAAATCTTTCGTCGCGTAAAAGACCGAGCATTTTTTCCTCCGAGAGCTTCCTTAAGAAACATTGGCGGCGCGAGTGAGACCGAAGCGCCAGCGAAAATTTCCGCCGGGAGGTTCGAGTGGCGGATAGAAGCGCGTCTTATGCCGCTGGATTATTAAGTTATATCGGGAAAAGCCTTCTCTGCCAATTAAAACTCACTTTTTTAATGTCTTCCTTGCCCCGCTGGGGAACTAAAAGGGAATTATTCCGCTTGCCGAGATTATAAAGGTCGCGGGTTATCAGAACGTCGTTAATACAGTAGCTTTTTAATTTTTCTATTTCGCCGTTTTTGTAAAGCTCAATAGCGTGCGCCCCTTCGCCGGTTTTGCCGGTACCGAGATTGGCGTGAGCGAGGGAATCCAGTTTTACGCGGTGGCCCAAAGCCAGCTCGATTTCATCCAGAATATCAAGCCGCTCTTTTTTCCATAAATCGACTTTCTTTCCCTCCGGCAGTTTTTGGAAATAATGGTGTAAAACCGGAACGTCGTAGCGGTTGATGCTGAAGCCGACAATTAAATCGGCGTTGGCGAAAAGCTCGGCCGCTTTTTCAACCTCGTTTTCCTCGAACGCGAAAAATTTATCCTGAAGGTAGGAATAAACGCCGATAATTGAAATTTTTAGCGCGGCAAAATTATCGCGACCGACGGAAGGGTCGGTAAAAAAATTTTGAGTTTCGATATCAATAACTAAAGTATCGGCCATAATTTTATTTACACATGCCGGTCGGCGACGTTGGAGGCCGCGTAGCTTTCCGGTTTGGTTTTAACCTCGAAGTTGTTCGCCCGGATTATGCCGACTACCTCCTGGATGAGTTTTTTGGTTTCGCCATTCTCGCCGACATCGGCGTGGATTTCAAAATCAAAATTAGACATTTTGTTTTTTTGGAGTTCGTTCAAAAGTTTTTTAGCGGCTTCCAGGGAAATCAGCACTTCTCTTAAAATGCGGTCGTGGAGGTTGTAAATACTGCCGAGCTTTTGCCGTCTCCAAAAATACCGGCCGCCGTTTCCAACTCGGTAGATAACCAAAGCCGTCACAAAATCGGCGTGGTTTTCCGGCGTCCTTTCCGAATCGGTGCCGACAATTATTTTATACTGTCGCTCTTTATCCTCGCCCATAAAATTTTTTATTTCTTTTATTATGTCGGAAATAGAGAGCTGCATTCCGAATGAGTTGCTAAATGTTTCGTTCATTGATTAGTAATGTAAATTAATTAAATATCAATGTCAATAATTTGACAATTTTTTGGAAATAGCTTATAAAGGAAATAGTTTATTGAAAGCAAAAACAGGAGGAAAAAATGAGTGTGTGGCTAAAAATTATTTTGATTGTGATGTTTTTCGCAGGATTTTTCCTTACAAGAAAGATGATGGAGAGACGGGCGAAATCTAAGGGAGGTTCAATTAAGCCGACGAGAGGGCGGGCGCCGGACGAAATAAAAGCCGGTGGCGCGGTGGTTGCCGCAGTTGAGATGAAAGCCAAGTTGAGAACAGAAGAAGCGGAAAAGGCAGGGCTAAAAATACTCCTTAGAGACATAGGTTTGTCCGTAAGCCGTATTTCTGAACCGAATAAAGAAGAAATGGAAAAAATGGTTTCTTTAAGCGAAGAAGAATGGTTCCGGCTGATAATGGCTCATGTTGAAAGACATGGCGTCAAAATACATATTTTGGGCAGAGGTGGCTTTTCCTCCCGTATTATTGACGGAGACATTTTTATTAACGCCTCGGA
>CAZODS010000009.1:8978-11839 GCA_964578705.1 uncultured Candidatus Saccharibacteria bacterium | reverse complement strand
GTTTTAAGATTTAAGGACCACGCGATTGTGGTTGATGCCGGCCAATTTTTACTTGCTCCCGAAGAGCGGCTAAAAGAAACGGGAAAAATAATTTACAAGGAAAAGCCGCAGGAATTCGTGGAGATAGGCGGAAAACCTTATCCGCTTCTCGCGCCGAGTGAAAAAATAAACGCCATTAAAGGCCGCGGACCCGAAGGTTCCGAATTTCTGGTTTCTTCGCAGACGCCGGACTGGAGTTTGCTGAAAGATTTTAATCAGCGGAACGTGATGGTTGTTATCACGCATGGCCATCTGGAGCACGTGATGGGTTTGCCTAAACTTTTAAGGGATTTTCCCGGCGTGAAGATTGTAATGACCAAAGCGACTTTCCGGATTTTCAAATGGCTGCTTGACGATTCGCGGAAACTTCAGAAGAGCGGATTCGTCGATGTTGACGCCGCCGCTTTGAAAGAAAAGATTTCTTTTATAGAAGAAAATAGCCGGTTTGATTTTGGTCCGTTTAATTGTCGGACTTTTTCGGCGGGTCATATCCTCGGCTCTATTTCGCTTTTAGTTGAAGTTGAGAGCGGAAAGAAAATCCTTTTTACCGGCGACATCTCCATGAGAGACCAGCGGCTTTTAAAAAAGACGGCGCTTCTTGACGAAGAGCTGAAGGTTGACGCGTTAATCACGGAAACGACCAACGCCTACAAAAGGGGGCCGAACGACAGGCTCGCCGTCGAGCAGGCTCTTTGCGAAAGCGTTATAAGAACACTGGATAAAAAGGGCAGGTACGTAATGACTTCGCCGGCTATCGGGAGAGCGCAGGAGTTATGGGCGATACTCGAAGCTCACGGGATAACAAAAAGGTATTCTGTTTACATGGTCGGCGGCGCGGCGAAAATCGGCCGCATATACGCGCAAGAAGGATTATTGGAAGAGCCGGAAAAAGTGTTTTCGGAAGATTTGCTTCGTTCCGGAAAGCCGTTCGCGGTTATTGCTCCGAGCGGAATGCTTAACGGCGGAATATCGCTGGCTCTGGCGAAGAAATTCATTGACGATCCCCATAGCGCCATAGGATTTTCCTGCTGGCAGGACCCTTACGGACCGGGCAGCGCGGTATTGTCGTTAAAGGAAGGCGATAGGATTTTCTTAGGAGATAAGATTAAAGGCGTGAGGGCGAAAAGATTTCATTTTTCGCTTTCAACTCATCCCAACGGCGACGAAATTATGTCGCTTATCGGTTGTCTGCGGCCGGAAAAAATATTTATGGTCCACGGAGAACCGGCGTCGATGAGGGCTTTTTTAAAAATGAACAACCTTGCCGAGCCGATGATAATCGGAAAGACTTACGAGATTTAGCGTTTATATGCCTCTGTCAAACTATTGACAGAGGCATTTTATTTTGCTATTATGTTTTTAGTATTAAAATAATTTAATAAGGAGGAAAAATCGTTAAGATTTTAATTTAAACAGCGTTTTTTCGAAACAGGCAAAGGGTTTGCTGGCAATGGTTTTTTAAAAAAACAAAAAACCCTGTTCCGTATTAAAATACGGCAGGGCAAGGAGGAAAGTTTATGAAAGCAAATACGGTAAAGACGGTAAAGAAAGTAAAGATCTCCGTGGCAAAAGCCAAAGGCAATCAGCCGGCGGAGACAAACGTTATGGCGGCCGCGGCAAACGCGCAGCCGAAGCAGGAAGTAAAGATTGTCGGAAACGGCAGTATGGAAGCGCTGAAAAACTTTGGCGGCGCCAATAAAACGGTTTCAGGGGAAGCCGGAGCGGCGCTCAATATGCTGAAGCATAACGACGCGCCGCCGATAGGCGCCGAAGAAGCCAGAAAGCTAACAGAGTATCTTGACGGTCTCAAACAGGAGTTCGCGAAAAGGCTTGATTCTATCACGCCGCTTATGGCGGAAGGAATCGCGGAAAATGCGGACGCCGACATCAGGAGGGTTTGCTCCGAAGTCGAAGAGGTCATCAATAAAATTCAGGGCGATCTCCGGAAAAAGCTTGGAGCGGCCTGGATAAAGCTCTTCGCGGAAAAGATGCCCGCCAACAAAACGGCGAAAGCTTATCTTGCCCGCACAGCAATAGCCGTGGGAGTGGCAAAACTCACTAAAGAGAACCCGTCGGCAATAAAGCTGCCCGTTAACGAAAACGGCAGGTGGTCCGTGGCGTATTACGCTATTGACGACCAGTCTCTTCTCTACCTCGTAAAAAACGTTTTACAGCAGATAATCCTGAACGAGAAAGAGGCGGAGCAGAATAAGATTGCCGAGGACAAAAAGGGCGCGGTTCCTTTTCTGACGGCCATTGAAAAGAACGACGGAGCGTCAGCTATTATCTCGATTCCCAACGACGGCGAACACGGCGGCGGCCTGCTGAAAGTGGCGGTTGCCGACGGCAGGATTTCTGTTGTTGAAGGATATTACGGGATGGCCGGTCTCGCGCGGAAACTGATCGCCAAGAGGATAACCGCGGCCGTTTCAGATGTTGTTTCCGGAAACCTGGAAAAAAGGGTTCCGCCGGAAATATTCGGTTTGACGATAGCGATGGTAAAAAGCCTTCATAGGGGCTATATCGCCGCCAGAGACAACCAAAAGCGCGCCGAAGAGGTGGAACTGATGGCAACGGTGAACATAAAAGACCTTCTCAAGGGTTCGCCGGGAATCGCCAAGGCGTTCATACAGAACTGGAAAGCGGGCGATAAGGTTTATCACAACATTTCGTTTTTTGTCGAAAGAAACGACAAGAGCGAAATAAGAGTGATATACAGCAAATTACCGAAGCTCTTCGCGAATTGTTTGCGGTTCGCGCCTATGAGCAAAGCGCCCTATCCGCTGAAACAGATGTTTAATCTCTGATTCGCGCGTAAGCGC
>CAZODS010000009.1:5243-8878 GCA_964578705.1 uncultured Candidatus Saccharibacteria bacterium | reverse complement strand
ATGTCAAAATTGGTAAAGAATATTTTATGGGGAATTGCCACGCTGTTTGTGATTGCTATTATTTTTTCGATGTTTACGCAGTCTTCAAGCAGTCAGCCGCAGCAGCTTTCCTTAAATGAGCTGGTCGCCAAAATTAATTCCGGACAGGTTTCCCAAATAACAGTCAGCGATAATGATTTAAGCATTCAATTAACCAACGGCCAAAAGGCGGACGCGACCAAAGAAACGGAAACGAGTCTGACTCAGACTCTTTATAATTACGGTGTCGCTTCTTCGGCTCTGCAAAAAGTAAATATCACCGTTTCCGGTCAGTCGGGCTGGCAGTATTGGGCGGGAATCCTTATTCCTACCGTTCTACCCTTGATTATCATTGGCATTATTTTCTGGCTGATGTTCAGGCAGGCGAAAGGCGGCGTCAATCAAGCTTTTAATTTCGCCCGCTCAAATATCAAAATGTTTAATCCTTTCAAAGATCAGGTTACTTTCAAGGATGTTGCCGGATCGAAAGAGGCTAAAGAGGACTTAGAGGAGATAGTGGAATTTTTGAAATCACCGCAAAAGTTTTTCAGTTTGGGGGCGCGGATTCCCCGTGGCGTTTTGCTTGTCGGTTTGCCGGGCACTGGAAAAACTTTACTGGCCCGCGCGGTTGCCGGCGAAGCTAAGGTTCCATTTTTTTATATTTCCGCTTCGGAATTCGTGGAAATGTTTGTCGGCATTGGCGCCGCCAGAACCAGGGATGTTTTCGCGGTTGCCAAAAAAGCCGCGCCCTCTATTTTATTCATCGATGAAATCGACGCCGTCGGCCGGCAAAGGGGAGCGGGATTGGGGGGCGGAAACGACGAAAGAGAACAGACTCTTAACCAGATTCTAGTCGAGCTTGACGGTTTTGACCGGGATACTCGGGTTGTTGTTTTGGCGGCGACTAACCGTCCCGATATTTTGGACCCGGCTTTGCTGCGCCCGGGCCGTTTCGATAGGAGGGTCGTTTTGGATTTGCCTGACATCAAAGACAGGGAAGCGATATTAAAAATCCACGCCCGGGGAAAGGTGATGGGTAAGGACATAGATTTGCAAAAAATCGCCGTCCGCACGCCCGGTTTTTCCGGCGCTGATTTGGCTAATGTTTTGAACGAGGCAGCGCTTTTGGCGGCCCGGAAAAAACAAAAAGAAATTAACCAGTTGAACGTTTACGACGCCATCGAAAAAGTCCTGCTTGGCGCGGAAAGGAGAAGTCGCGTCATCAGCGAGAACGAAAAGAAAGTGACCGCTTATCATGAAGCCGGGCATGCTCTGGCGGCGGTTTCCATCAAGGGCGCCGACCCTATTCATAAAGTTTCGATTATCAGCCGCGGCATAGCGGGAGGCTATACCTTAAAACTTCCACTACAGGAGGAACATTTGAGGACAAAGACCCAGTTTTTGGCCGATTTGGCGATTTTGATGGGCGGCTATGTTTCCGAAAAGATCAATTTCCACGACGTCTCGACGGGCGCTTCAAGCGATTTAAGGGAGGCGTCGAGCTTGGCGCGGCGTCTTGTTACTCAGTATGGAATGAGCGACAAGCTCGGCCCGATGACTTTCGGAAAAACCGAAGAGCTTGTTTTTCTGGGACGCGAGATTTCCACGGAGAAAAACTATTCTGAAGCCGTGGCGGAAAAAATCGACGACGAAATCAGCGGCTTAATCAACCGCGCCTTTGAAACCTCTAAAAAAGTTTTAATCGCCAACAAGCAAGCGTTAAAAACAGTCGCGGAAACTTTGATTCAAAAAGAAACTTTAGAGCAGGAAGAATTTAATAATCTATTGAAGCCGTTTAAAATAAAACCGGTAAGCGCTTAGCTTCCGCGCCTGTAGCTCAGTGGCAGAGCGCACGCCTTATAAGCGTGTGGTCGTAGGTTCGATCCCTACCAGGCGCACATAAAATCGAAAAAATATAAAAGCCCGAGTTTTTTACTCGGGCTTTGTAAAGTATTATTTTTTAAGTTTTTTCTTAATAACCAGCTGGCCATCTAGCAAATCCTGATGGAGCGTTTCGTCGCTTCGCTTGAGCATAACTTCCATATGGCCGACGGAATTGCCGTTTTCGTCAACCACTTCAATAAGCTTGGTATAGTATGGAGTATCATAAGCGTCTCCGCTCTTGATAATTTGCTCCGCCTCGTACGCCGTATTCACGCGCCGCTTATATTCGTCTTTGATATCCTCAAAAACACCGCCGATTCCTGTATCTGCGCTCTCGTTTCTCATGCGGTTGGCCGTGTCGATTAACGCTTCGATTGTCGCGGCGTAAAGCCAATAACGAAGCTCCTGCTTCCATTCTTTTCTTTCGACTTTGATTTGGGGCACTCTCTGGATAAAACGGGTGATGGCGTAGTTAAGCTCGCCGAGATAAGCGCCTTCGTAATCATAACCGGCGCCGACTTCGCGGATTGTTTTTCCCAGGCTCATCGCTTCAAAATTATTGGCGGCATCTTCGTTTTTTATTCCGTGAATAATGTCCTCAAAAGCTCTCTTGTAAACTCTAATTAAGGAAAGATTATTGGTTATTTCGTTAGCTGCCGCTTCGGCTGCTTTTTCAACCGCGAAATCAATGACTTCCCGGTCGGTTGATTTCCCGTCTGTTTTTTTGCTTGGTACGTAAGGCATTTTTTGTCTCCTTTTTATTTTTAATTTTCCATCTTAAGCTTAAGCGAATTTCTTTAAAGTGTCAATAAAAATCTTACTGGGTAATTTTATTAAACTGGTTTATTTCGGAAGAGGCTTGGTCGTTAAGGGCGTTGATGGAGCGGATTTCCGAGTTGAGCTGGTTGATTAAATCTTCAATTTGGGCGCGGTCGATTTTTTGGTTGGCGAATCTTAAGCGCAAATCCAAAAGGAGCTGATTTAAGTAATCGCTGTAATTGATAAGTTTATTGACCATTGCCAAACGGTCGCTGATTGATTCAAGAGCGCTTTGCCTCGCTTCAAATGAGGCGACCTGCGAAAGGGCGCGGGTCATTTTTCCGAGTTCGTCGGACAACGCAACGGCCTGATTGCGCATTTGGAGATTCTGGTCGAAAGCTTCGCTGGTCAGATTAAGCGCATCGACATATTTTCCCTGGGAATCCAAGTTATTTATTTTAGCGAGGTCGTCGGCGGCGGTATTCGAAAAATCCACTATTTTTTGGGAAATAAGCGTGGCGTTCTGATTGGCGTCGGCGAATTCTTGGGGAACACCGTTTATGGCGCTGAAAGATTTTGGAAAGAAACGGTAAATTCCGAATGAAAAAATCACCACTCCCAAAAATATTAAAAAGAATTTAAGCTTCCGATTCATTTACGGAAAGCTTAGAACATTTTCTTGAAAGTTTCAAGCATCGGTGTTAGATTGAATCCATAAGGAGATATTTTGGGCGGCTAAAACGGGACTGGCTTATCGGGTTAAAAATAAATGTCTTATAACGGTGTTTGAAACAAAAACCCCGGCTTGATTTTCCCGCCACGAAAATAAACACCGGTACCGCTCTTTCTGTTTCGCGATTTATTTCGCGAGAGTAGCACAATGGCAGTGCGCCTGCCTTCCAAGCAGGATATGCGGGTTCGATTCCCGTCTCTCGCTCCAGAGAAAGTACGCGTAATTTTAGGGAATCGAACGG
>CAZODS010000009.1:2299-5143 GCA_964578705.1 uncultured Candidatus Saccharibacteria bacterium | reverse complement strand
ACATCAATGGCGGCGAGCGAAGCGGGCCAGTGAATAAACAAGAATAAAAACAAATAATATCCCAAATCCCAAACCGAAAAAGCCAGAAGGAAAGCCCAAATTCTTTTTTTGATTGCGCTAAAAGAAAGATAGGCGACCGCCAAAAGCATAATAATGGTTGCCGCTTCCCGCGCGGTTTCAATATTAATTACTGGTTGCGGTATCGCTTTCAAATTATTCGCCGATTTTATGATAAATCCGGTCGGATAGTAAAGATTACGCAAATAGATTACCACGGCAGCTTCGACCATCGCCATAGCGGCGGCGTAAATTACCAAAGCGGCAATTATTCTTTTGTTTTTATTAAATTTATTGAGCATTTTGATTATGAATAAGAATATTCTGCCATTTCGCGAAATATTGTTGATTGTTTTATGCCGCTGGCGGGCGGTTTTTGGGCGTTACCCAAAAACCCAGCCTGAACTTTCCCCCTAAAGCCAAACGGCTTTGAGATTCCAGTCCGGGGAGTGAGCCGAAAATTATCAGGGTTATCGGCATCAAAAACCACTGGAAAAAATAAAGGAAATAATGGTACCAGCGAAACCACGCCGGTTTTGGCGGAAGCAAAATTAGGTTGATTATTGCCGAGCTGACGATGCCCAGCATCGAAAAAGCCATAAGCCAGTGGGTGATTGTCGGCAGACTATAAGACAGGAGAGTGCGATTGAACGCGCTCCCTCCGATAGCCACCGGCAGCCAGCCCAGAGCGAAAATAATCAGGGCGTTTGTTGCCCAGGAATGGAAACCTTCTATTAAGTTAAACGTCCAGTAAATTTTTTTATTTTTCGGAATCAAAGGATCGTGGGAAAAGCCATCAAGGACATAAGGAACATTTTCAACGCCCCATCCCCAGCGCCTTTGTTGTTTATAAAGGTTTTTCATCGATCGCCAAAAAGTCGGAGCGGCATTGGCGTCCATTTTAATGGGAAAGTTTAGCGGAACAACCCGGAAGTCTCCATGATAACGCAAATAACCTTGCCAGAAAATCATCGAATCTTCGGAAACGGCGTCGGTTTTCCAATAGCCGACATCAAAAATTATTTTAAGGGGAATTGACTGCGAGGAAAAGGTGGTGAGCCGCTCCGGTCTTGCCTGCTGCATCATCTGCCAGAAAGTCGAGGAAAAAGAAACGACTCGCGCCAAAGCCGGCGCCTGAAAAACATTATTGATGAAAAGCGGAATCGGCTGGTAAATCGAGCGCCAGCGGTTTTCGGCGGTCAGGAAGACGTAAGTCAGGCGGCTGAAGTAATCGGGATAAATCTGGGTATCAATATCGAAAACGGAAACCAGTGTTTTTTCGTAATCTATTTTGAGCGGATCAATAATCTTATTTTTAGTTTCTTTAAGCGCCCAAGTTTCATTTGAGCCCTTGCCGGGGATTTCTCCCGGCAAATTTGCCGGATGGACGGTAATCAGGAATTTAAAGAAATCTTTGGCGTACTTCGATTCAATCATTTTGCCGATTTCCAAAGCTTTTTGACCGGCGCGTTCTTCAAGAGCTAAAACGGCGATTAATTTTTCTTTTTGATAATTCGCTTTTCTGAGACTTTCGAATGTTTCGGTTACGATTTCGTAGGGTTCGTTATATGCCGGTAATATTATTAAATGCCAGACATCGTCGGGAGAAAAAGGAACCTTGGGATCGGCTTTTAAGGATTTCAGTTTTTCTCCCCAATTGGTTTTCATCACACGGCGCATTTCGCCGAAAGAGGCGCGCAAATGGAGCGAAAGGTAAAGCGTTTTAAGCAGCCAGTACGTGTCGAAGAGAATAATAAAAATAGCCGCCCAAACAGGCAGTTGCCAGGAAATAACAACTATTAAAATTATAGTCAGCCAGGAAAGCGCGGCCGGAATAATTTCGTAAAAGCGCTTCATTAATTTCCTATTTTACTTGATTTTAATCAGTAACTCAAAAAGAAAAATCGGTCGAGCGAAAACATTCCCGCTCCTTGGGTAAGCAACAATAAAGCGGTTGCCCAAATCAAGAGGTCGAATTCTAAACCGCCGATGAATTTTTGCTTTCGGATGATTTTCCATATAACGATGGTCGTGAATTCTCCGGTAATCAGCAGGGCGACGATTTGGGTGTAAAATCCCAAAACCAAAGCGATGCCGCCAAAAAATTCCACGAAAGCGACCAGCGGACCCCAAAGCCAACCCGGCTTAAAACCCATTTGCGGAAAATTGGCGGCCGTTGCCCTAAGATTTTTAATTTTCGGAAATCCGTGGATAATTAAAATCGCTCCCAAAACTACTCTTATTGCCAAAACCGCGTAGTCGTTAAAAACGAACAAGAGTTGGAATAAATTTGAAATCATTTTATTTTTTTATTATTTTTTCCGGCCTTTGGCTTATTATAGCATATTTTGACTTCGGACTGGTTTTAGCTATAATTTTGATAGGTTTTTAGAAAATTCAACAAGGCCCCGTCGTCTAGTCTGGCCTAGGACACAGGCTTTTTCCGCCCGAGGCGGATCTGCCTCCGGCAGACAAGCCTGGTATATTTGATATTGTAAATATATGTATTGGGTTTATATTTTATTAAGTGAAAATAAGAATAGATTTTATATAGGTTCTACTGGCAATATTGATAAAAGATTGAAAGATCATAACCAAAGTAAAGTAAGATCGACAAAAGCTTACAAACCTTGGAAATTGATTTATCAAGAAAAATTTACCGATAGGACGGCGGCCAGAAAACGAGAAAATTACCTTAAAAATAATTACCAATCCAGAAAAGAAATATTTTTAAAATTCAACAAGGCCCCGTCGTCTAGTCTGGCCTAGGACACAGGCTTTTTCCGC
>CAZODS010000009.1:0-2199 GCA_964578705.1 uncultured Candidatus Saccharibacteria bacterium | reverse complement strand
TAGATTAAAATAAGTTAGCAAATTTAAAAATTAATCCTCCCAAGTTTTCTTGTAGAAAATTTGGAGAGGATAAAAAAGGAGGAAAGAAAATGGAAAGATTGATTCCAGGATTGACGGAGACAGAAAAGAAAATTTATTCTTTTCTGAACGAAAACGTGATAGGGCAGGAAAAAACCATGAAGGAACTGGCCAAGGTTTTGGGTTTGCTTAATTCGCGCATTAACTACAGACCGCCGCAATCTCCAAACAGGCCGATTCACAGCGCGCTTTTTATGGGGCCATCCGGAGTCGGAAAGACTTTTACGGCGGAAACGCTCGGAATGCTTTTCGGTTTGAAGGGTATAATCAAGATTGACTGCGCGGCGCAAAGCGATCAGGGTAGCGTCAATAATATCATCGGAGCATCCAAAGGATATATCGGTTATTTTGACCCGAGCTCCACGGACCCTATGCATGCTTATAGCCCTCCATTGCTTTACGACATTTACCGGTACGAAAATAAGGGCGAGGATAAAAAGCAGGAGGCGGCAGAGGTAACCAAGCTGAAGATTACCGTCGCGGAACTGACGAGGCAGATAGTTTTGTATTCGTTGGAACTGGCGGGCAGTCTAAAATCTACCGGTCGTACGGAAAAGGACATCAGGGTCAATATCGCCTTAATCAGAAGTCTTAACGATGAAAGAAATAAGGCTATTAAGGATATTGAAGCGGCGCAAAATGAAAAAGTTCCGAATGATTTTGAGAATGCCGTATGGTCCGGAGTCGATGGCGCCTTTAATCTCGTTAAGGCCGTCGGCGCGCTTATGAGGCCGCGCGACGCGGAAACCAGAAAAGTCAGGGCGGTTGTGCTGTTTGATGAAATCGAAAAAGGCTCCGAAGAGCTAAGGAATCTTTTGTTTTCCATCCTGGATAAAGGAGAAATTCAGTTGGCTCACGGAGAGACGGTCGAATTCAGGGATGCCATAATCATTATGACTTCCAATGTCGGGAGCCGGG
The DNA here is from genome assembly GCA_964578705.1 of uncultured Candidatus Saccharibacteria bacterium. GTDB lineage: Bacteria > Patescibacteriota > Minisyncoccia > UBA6257 > 2-01-FULL-56-20 > JAMDBA01. The sequence continues at coordinate 1,203 of CAZODS010000009.1, read as the reverse complement.
GCATCGTTGATATTCAAACAGGAAAGCATCGGATTGGATTTGGCGGTCCGGCAGTCTCGGAAAAAGAGCAGTCCATTTACAGGCACGCGAGGGAAGAGGCGGAAAAATTTTTCAAACAGGCGTTTCTTAACCGGATAGACTGGGTCGGAGCCTTCAGGCCGCTGTCAAGAGAATCGTTTGTGAAAATTTTTGACCTTCAGATGAAAAACTTCAAAGACTATCTTGCCAAAAATTTCCCGGTAAATCTCGAGATTTCCGATGAAGTAAAAAATTTCATCGTTGATGAGACCGACAGAGCCCACGAAGGGGCGAGGCTTATCACGAGAAAAATCGAGCATCACATAAAGCAGCCTCTGATGGAGCTTGAGGTGGCGGGGAAGATAGCAAAAGGTGACGAGGTTAAAATCGGGCTTGAAAACGGAGAAGTCGTTTTTTTGAAGACTGTTAAAAAAACGAACATAGCTGTTCTTTAAACCATTCCCCGCTCTTAAATGAGCGGGGATTTTTTTATCCTGTTTTTGGGTAGTTGCGGCGTTTGAAATAAATAATTCTTGTGATAAACTTTTGGTAATGGAAAAGTTTGAGGTTAAATGGGAGGCGCCGGAGTTTCTTTATCAGGTTAAAGACGTTTCCTGGTATTGGTTAAGCATCATTTTGGCCGTTATTATTCTGGCGATCGCGGTTTGGCAGCAAAATTTTCTGTTCGGCGTTTTTGTCATTATCGCCGAAATGCTTATTTTGATCTGGGGCAACACGCGGCCGCGGGACGTTAAATTCAAGATAACCGAAAAAGGAATCAATTTCGGCCAGCATAAATTTCATCCCTACGGCGACTTCGCCACTTTTTCCATAGACGAAGGCGTTGACGGGGATTGGTCCGAAATTTATCTGGTTTTCAAAACCAAATTCCATCCGCCGTTAAACGCTCTTATTCCCAATGAAAAAGTTGAAAGCGTCCGTTCGCGGTTGAAATTATTTCTGAAAGAAATAGAACATCAAATGACTTTAAGCGACGCCTTGATAAGATTTTTGGGATTATAAGCTGAAAATCAAGAAAATTTTATAAACAACAATCTTGATTTTTGCATTTTGATTTTTAATTTAAATTCAAGCCCCCATAGCTCAACGGATAGAGCGCAGCCCTGCGAAGGCTGAAATCGCGGTTCAATTCCTCGTGGGGGCACACGACAGCGAGAGGTTCAA
>CAZODS010000008.1:0-15331 GCA_964578705.1 uncultured Candidatus Saccharibacteria bacterium | reverse complement strand
ATGTATGGAAGGGATAAGCGCTGAAAGCATCTAAGCGCGAAGCCTACCCCAAGATTAGGTATTGGTTCGGTTGAAGACTACGACCTTGATAGGCTCTAGGTGTACAGCGCGTAAGCGTTTTAGCCAAGGAGTACTAATGAACCACACCAATTCTGTTTACTACCAGGTAAATTACTTTGCCAATGCTTCGCGTTGGCCGCTGAAATAAGCGGACTAAACGCGGAAAGATATTGGAAATTTAATTAATAATTATTGTTATTTTTGTTACTGAAACAAAACGCGTTTTTGTTTGCTGGTGTTTTATTCGCGCGTGCTCCACCTCTTCCCATTCCGAATAGAGAAGTGAAAGCGCGCGAACTCGATGATACTTGCTGCTTCGGCGGTCGGGAAAGTAGAGTATGCCAGCATACAAAAGCGCGTTTTTGTTGGCTATTGACTTTTTAATTATTTTCTGCTATACTTTTATCAGTTGTTAGAGCTATTTTAAAAATTAAAAAAGGAGGAATAATGGCCAGCAAAAGGAGAATCAGGGGAAAAAGCTGTACGGGAAAAATTCGCCACAAAACCCGCGAAGGAGCCGAGGCGCACGCGAGAGATCTTCGCTCCAAAGGAGAGAGGGTCTGGGTGTACCGTTGCCATTTTTGCGGAGGCTGGCACGTCGGTCATCCGACAAAAATTCAGTTGATCGCCCAGGCGCAGCGCAAAAGGAGATTTCAGTATTAAATTTCCAGCCCAGCTTACAAAAAGCTGGGCTTTTACATTTTTTTACACGGTATTAACGCGGATAAGAAAGAGTTTTTTTGTTTGATTTTATTTTTTCATTTTTCTATCCTAAATACATATGGCGAGCAGAAAATCAAAACAGGTTTTTTACGGCATTTTTTATTTGGCGATTTTGGCGGCAATAGTTTATGGCGGCTATTTAATTTTCAGGCCGGCGCCGAGCTGTTTTGATAATATCCAAAACGAAGGCGAAACGGGAGTTGATTGCGGCGGCCCGTGCGCGCCATGCACGTTTAACCTCGCGCCTCTTCAAGTAATCGGCCAGGTAAAAATTTTACCGCTCGACAGTTCCGGTATTTCTTTGCTTGCCCAAATTCAGAATTCCAATTCAGGATTCGGCGCCCTTACATTTGATTATGTTTTTACGGTTTACAATAACAAAGGAATCGAGGTGGCTTCTTCGAGTGGCGGCTCTTATATTTATCCCGGAAAAACCAAATATATTTTAGTTCCCAATATCCAGGTGGTAAGCGTCAATAATCTTGGTTACGCGGAATTGGCATTAAGCAATCCCAATTGGCAGCCGGCGGATAATTTTAAAAATTTTTCGGTCCAAATCCAGAGTCAGAAAACCGCCACAACCACGCTTGGCGCAAAGGTTTCCGGATATTTATTCAATAACAGCGGCTTCTTGATTAACCAGGCGGATGTGCTCGCTGTTTTTTACGATACGTCGGGGTTGGTAGTCGGCGTTTCGCAGACCGAGATAAACAATTTATCTTTGCTTCAAAGTATTCCTTTTACGGTCAGTCATCCGGAAATAAAAAATTTAAACACGCAAGCGACTAAAGTTTTTATCGATATTCCTCCAGAGCGGTGAAAAAAATAATCATTCCGGTTCTCATTCTCGGTTTTCTAAGTCTGCTGGCTTTAAGCGGCGTTTCGGCTTATTTTTTTTATTCTCAATTAGTATGGCTTGCTTTGGGATTCGCCTTGGTTATTTTTTTCTTGTTTTTCGATTGGCATTTGATTTTAAATTATGGTTGGCTGATTTGGGGATTCTATCTTTTAGTGAATTTGCTTCTGATTCTCGTTTATTTTTTTAGTCCGCTTATCAGACATATTCATGGCTGGCTTGTTGTCGGCTCTTTGACACTACAACCGGCCGAGCTGGCAAAAATAGCTTTGATATTGGTTTATGCCGAATACTTCAGCCGCCGCCATTTTAAAATAAACCATCTTAAAACTATCGGGCAGTCTTTTTTAATATTTATTTTGCCGGCAGTATTGATATTTATCGAGCCCGATTTCGGCGCCGCTTTCGTTCTTTTGGGAATCTGGTTTGGCTTTCTTCTCATTAGCGGTTTATCTTTTAAAAGGGTGGCGACTTTCATTTTAATATTTATTGTCATGGCGGCGGTTCTTTGGACGTCGTTTTTAAAAGATTACCAGAAAGAAAGGGTAACTAGTTTCTTGCATCCCGGCCAAGATTCTTTGACCTATAATTACAATGTTAACCAATCAAGAATAGCCATCGGTTCAGCCGGATTTTTTGGGAAGGGTTACAATCAGGGTCCGCAAGTAAAGCTTGGATTTCTGCCCGAAGCGCAGGGAGATTTTATCTTCGCGGCTTTCGTTGAACAATGGGGCGCTCTCGGCGGATTATTCCTGATTTTTGTTTTCGCTTATTTGATTTTCCAAATTTTGGAAGTCGGACTCAAATCCGACCAGAACTTCGAGAAATTCATTTGTTTAGGGACGGTAACGGTTTTAGCCATCCAATTCTTTATGAATATCGGATCGGAATTGGGACTTTTGCCGGTTGTGGGGGTGACTTTTCCGCTTTTAAGTTATGGCGGCTCGAGCCTCTTGACGCTCTTTTTCTTGATATCTATAATCAACTCAATTGCCAAAAAATTTTAATCAAAAGATTGCGGTAATAAGCTTTTCGTTGGCGGCTCTAATATCAGCTGGCCTTTTTTTGCTTTCGCTAAGAGCGACCGGTTCGGCCGATGCTTCTAAAATTGATTTTCAGATACAGGCGGGAGAAAAATTCGGATCCATTGTCGCCGACCTGAAAACCAAAAACCTGATCAGCTCATCGTTGTCTTTTGAGATTTTGGCTTTGCTCGAAGGCAAGGCGGGGGAGTTCAAGCCGGGAGACTACGAACTTGACGCGGGCTTGAGCGGCTGGAATATTATAGGTATTTTAACAGCGGGAGGTCAGAAGGAGGTGTCGGTGGTTATTCCGGAGGGAAGCGATTTAGCCGAAATAGACGCGATACTGGGTGAGGCGCGGATATTGCGTTCCGGCGCCCTGATTAATTATCAGAACAATATTTTGGGCGGTTCAAGCGGCCAGAATTTGGAAGGATATCTTTTCCCCGACACTTATAATTTTTTTATCGGCTCTAATGTCGATATGGTTGTCGGAAAATTCCTGTCTAATTTTAACCAGAAAGCTTTGGCGGCGCTGAGCCAGGATAAAAATAATCTTAAAGAAAATTTAATTCTGGCTTCTTTAATCGAGAAAGAAGCGGCCGATTACCAAAGCAGGGTTATTATTGCCGGAATTTTGAAAAAGCGCCTGGAAAACCATATGCCTCTTCAAATAGACGCAACGATTTGTTACGTGAAAGAGCAAGTCTTAGGCATTCCTTATAAAAACTGCTATCCCATAAAAACGTCAGATTTGAAAATCCAATCGCCATACAATACTTATCTTAATACCGGTCTGCCGCCGGCCCCTATTTCCAATCCCGGTTTGTCGGCAATCGAAGCGGCGATAAACCCTAAGAGTTCTCCTTACTGGTATTATTTAAGCGATCCCAAAACCGGTAAGATAATTTTTGCCGAAAATTACGCGGAACAGCAAAAAAACGAGTTAAAATACCTGGGCCGCTAATTCCGGCTTATCCACTTGACTAATTTAGATGAGCGTATATAATGGAACTTATATCGGCTAATTTAACCAAATCCAATTTGGCAATTTGTTTTGTTTTTAATTATTAATTAATTATCATTATTTAATTTTAATGACCAAAAAAAATAATATTCTCCCCGTTAAAAATTTTTCTCCCAACGCTCAGCCCTTAATTAGCCAGCCTAACCTCAACGAGCTCCAAATAAAATCTTATGACTGGTTTACGAAAAAAGGAATCAAAGAACTATTTCAGGAAATTTCTCCGATTCACGACCATACCGGCAAGGAATTGGAGCTTTATTTTGATGATTATTATTTCGACGAACCGAAGTTCGACGAAAAAACGGCGCGCTACAAAGACACCACTTACGAAGCTGCTTTTAAGGTTAAGCTAAGGCTGGTAAACAAGAGAACCAAGAAAGAAGAAGTTCAGGAAGTGTATCTTGGCGATTTCCCGCAGATGACCGAGCGGGGAACTTTTATTATCAATGGCGTTGAGCGGGTGGTTGTTTCGCAGCTGGTCCGTTCCGCGGGCGTTTATTTCACGGCCGTTTTCAGGGATGGCCGCAAGCTTTTCGGCGCCAAAGTTATTCCTAACCGCGGCACTTGGCTGGAATTCGAAACCGACATGGACGGCCAAGTCGGCGTTAAAATCGATCGCCACCGCAAAACGCCGGTAACTAACTTACTGAGAATTTTCGGTCTCGAAACCAACGAACAAATTTTAAAAACTTTTCGCGACGTAGATGGCGGCCAGATAAAATATATTGAAAAAACTTTAGCCAAAGATTCCGCTAAAAACGCGGGAGATTCTTATCTCGAGATATACAAAAGAATCCGCCCCGGCGACCTGGCTACGGTTGAAAACGCCAAAAGCCTCATAGACGCGATGTTCAAGAGGTTTGACCGTTACGACCTCTCTCCGGTCGGCCGGTTCAAATCCAATCAGCGTTTGAATCTTAAGAGTGAAGACAGGACTCTTAACTTAAACGATTTAACGGCTATTGTTAAGGAAATTATCAGGCTCAACAACGACCCTCACGCCGAGCCTGACGACATAGACCATTTGGGAAACCGGCGTCTGCGACCGGTAGGCGAACTTTTGGAAAACAGGCTGCGTTTAGGCATCAGCCGCTTGAGGAGAATCGTTCAGGATAGGATGTCGACTTCCGCGGACAAAGAAAGCCTTTTGCCGGCCCAGCTCATAAATTTCAGGCCGATAATGGCTGTTATCAACGAATTTTTCGCTTCATCTCAGCTCTCGCAGTTTATGGATCAGGTTAACCCTTTGGCTGAAGTTGAACACCGCCGCCGCATTTCGGCTTTAGGTCCGGGCGGATTAACCAGGGAGAGGGCGAGCTTTGAAGTTCGCGATGTTCATCGTTCGCACTACGGCCGCATTTGTCCGATTGAAACGCCCGAAGGTTCCAATATCGGTTTAATCAACTATCTGGCCAGCTTTGCCAGAGTTAATGAATACGGTTTTATCGAAACTCCTTACATTAGAGTCGAAAAAAAGAAAATCACCAAAGAAGTCGTTTGGGTCAATGCCTTGGAGGAAGAAAAATATATCATTGCCAACGCCGGAGCCAAGAGAGACAAGGGCGACAGGCTTGTCGGCGATAATTTGGAATGCAGAATAAAAGGCGAACCGGGCGTCTGTTCGGCGGGCGAAGTTGATTTTATCGAAGTGGCGCCGAATCAATTTATCAGTATGGCGACTTCGCTTATACCTTTTCTGCAGCACGATGATGCCACCAGGGCTTTAATGGGTTCGAATATGCAAAGGCAGGGAGTGGTTTCGGTTAAGCCTAGCGCTCCTTATGTTTCCACCGGTTTTGAAGAAAAGGTTGCTCGCGATTCCGGCTACCTGATTACTTCAAAAGAAGACGGGGAAGTAGTCGAAGTTGACGGCGACCACATTAAAGTTAAATCCGCCAAAGGCGCTAAAAATTATCCTTTGGAAAAGTTCAAGCGGTCAAACCAGTTTACCAGTATTTCTCACTATCCCAAAGTTTCCACCGGTCAATCGGTTAAGGCTGGAGATATTTTAGCCGACGGTCCGGCGATGGATAACGGCGTTTTGGCTTTGGGCCAAAATCTTTTGGTGGCATTTCTTTCGTGGGAAGGCGCTAATTTCGAAGATGCCGTAATTCTTTCGGAAAGAGTGGTCAGGGATGATTTATTCACATCGGTTCACATCGAAGATTTTTACGTTGATGTCCGCGACACCAAGCTTGGTCCGGAAATAACCACTCACGATATTTCCAATGTTTCCGAAGAGAAACTAAGTAATTTGGACGAAGAAGGAATTATCAGGATCGGGGCCGAAGTAAAAGGCGGCGATATTTTAGTCGGCAAAATTTCTCCAAAAGGTGAAGGCGAGCTGACCGCCGAGGAGAGGCTGCTTCGGGCGATCTTCGGAGAAAAAGCCCGCGACGTCAAGGATACCTCTTTGACTTTACCTCACGGAAAAATGGGCCGTGTTGTCGGCATTAAAATTTTCTCGCGGGAGAAGGGCGACAAGCTCGAGCCGGGAATCATTAAAAGGATTCAAGTTGAAGTGGCGCAGTTGAGGAAGATTCAGGCCGGAGACAAGCTCGCCGGCCGCCACGGAAACAAGGGCGTAATTTCACAGGTTCGTCCGGTTGAAGATATGCCTTACCTGGAAGACGGCACGCCTGTCGACATAATTCTTAATCCGCTCGGCGTTGCTTCCAGAATGAACCTTGGACAAACTTTGGAAACCCACTTGGGATGGGCGGCTAAAAATCTGGGCTACCGCTCAATCACGCCGGGGCTCGAAAGCGTAAAAGAAGAAGAGATCCGCGAGGAGCTGAAAAAAGCCGGCTTGCCTCCGGACGGAAAAGTTCGTTTATTCAACGGCCGAACCGGAAAGTCTTTTGACCAAAAAGTTATGGTCGGCGTTATTTACGTAATGAAATTAAACCACTTAGTTGAAGATAAAATGCATATGCGGTCAATCGGACCATATTCTTTGATTACGCAGCAGCCTTTGGGCGGCAAAGCTCACTCCGGCGGCCAGAGGTTCGGCGAAATGGAAGTCTGGGCTTTGGAAGGTTACGGAGCCAAGCATACTCTGCAGGAAATGCTTACCATCAAATCAGACGACATTGCCGGCAGGGCGGCTATTTATGAATCGATTATCCGCGGCGAAGTGGTTAAATTTTCCAATCTGCCGGCCTCTTTTAATGTGCTGGTAAACGAACTCAAAGCTTTGGGCTTTAACGTCGAACCGCTTTATAAAAGCGAAGGGGATAATAATCCGGAAGATTTGGATTTCTTAAAAATAAATTTTGCTTCGCCGGAACAAATTCTCGGCTGGTCTCACGGCGAGGTTTTGAAGCCGGAGACCATCAATTACCGCACCCAGCGGCCGGAAAAAGACGGCTTGTTTTCGGAAAGGATTTTCGGTCCGTCGAAAGATTACGAATGTTATTGCGGAAAATACAAGAGAATCCGCTATAAGGGCGTTGTTTGCGACAAATGCGGCGTCGAAGTTACCCGTTCGATTGTCCGCCGCGAAAGAATGGGCCATATAGAACTGGCTGCGCCGGTTTCCCATATTTGGTTTTTGAAGGCCGTGCCGTCGCGGTTGGCTTTGGTGCTGAATGTTTCTTCAATGAAATTGGAGCGGGTTATTTATTATATTTCTTATATCGTCACGAAAGTCGACGAAGAAAGGAGGGTGAAGGCGTTTGAAGAAGTGGATAAAGAGCTAAAGGCGAAAATTAAAAGCTTGGGAAAGAATAAGGGCGGCCAAGGAGAATATTTGGAATCCGCTAAACGAACCAAAGAATTTTTGAAGAAGCTTCATCCGGGAGTAATCTTGGAGCAGAGCGAATATCTTTTTTGGTCCCGGAAATTCGGAAGCGTGTTCGAGGCCGATATGGGTTCGGGCGCCATCAGGAGAATTTTGGAAAATATGGATCTCAGGCAGGAAGTCCAAAAAATCGAAAAAGAAATCAGTTTTATTAAAGATCCGCTTAAGGAGCGGAAGCTTTTGTACAGATTAAAAATATTCAAATCGATGATAAAGAACGGTATCCGACCGGAATGGATGGTGATGACCGTTCTGCCGGTTTTACCTCCGGATTTGAGGCCGATGGTTGCTTTGGACGGCGGGCGTTACGCTACTTCCGATTTAAACGATTTATACCGGCGTGTTATAAACCGCAATAACCGGCTGAAGAAATTAATTGAAATTAAAGCGCCCGAAATTATCGTCAAAAACGAAAAAAGGATGCTTCAGGAAGCGGTTGACGCTTTAATAGATAATTCGGCCCGCTACGGCACTCAGCAGCTTTCCAGCCAGCGCCGGCCGCTACGTTCTCTTGCCGACGTTTTGAAGGGAAAGCAGGGACGTTTCCGGCAAAATTTGCTTGGAAAGAGGGTTGATTATTCCGGCCGTTCCGTTATCGTTGTCGGCCCTCATTTAAAGATTGATGAATGCGGCTTGCCCAAAAAAATGGCGCTTGAAATTTTCAGGCCTTTTGTGATTAGTGAAATTATGAAGCGGGGAATTGCCCATAATATAAGAAATGCCAACCGTTTCATCGAAGAGGGTAATGATGAAGTTTGGGCTATCCTTGAAGAGGTTATCAAAGACCGGAGGGTGCTTTTAAATCGCGCCCCGACCCTTCACCGCTTAAGCATTCAGGCCTTCAGGCCAATCTTAATAGAGGGAATGGCCATTCAGTTGCCGCCTTTGGTTTGCAACGGCTTTAACGCCGACTTTGACGGCGATCAGATGGCCGTCCATTTGCCGCTGTCTATCGAAGCCCAGGCGGAAGCCCGGGATATTATGTCGGCCAGGATTAATTTGCTTAAACCGGCAAGCGGCGACATTATTACCAATCCGACGCAGGATATCGTTTTAGGCATTTACTATCTTACCAATATCAATCAAAATTCCGACGCTCCTCAAAAAGGGAAGATTTTCAGCAATATCGATGAGGCTTTAATTGCCCATGAAGAAGGGCTGATTTTGGTCAATACGCCCATCAAAACGGCGCGGAACGGCAAGTTGATAGAAACTTCTTTGGGAAGGATGCTTTTCAACGAGGTTTTTGACGGCAAAATGGATTTTGTTAACGAGAAAATTACCAAGAAAAAATTATCATTGATTATCGAAAAGGTTTTGGAAACCGGCGGAGTGGATTTTGCTTACGATGTGTTGAATAAAGTCCAGTTGCTGGGATTCAAGTACGCGACTGTTTCGGGCATTACCTGGTCGATGGGCGATTTGAAGGTGCCGGACGAGAAAAAACAAATCATAGCGAAAGCCGAAAAGGAAGTGAGTCTCTTAAATAAGCAGTTCCAGGAGGGCCTTCTGACGGAGGACGAAAGAAAGGCGAGAGTAATTTCGATTTGGGGAAAGGTCAAAGAGGAAGTTGGACAGAAATTAATGACCATCTTCTTGCCGGAAAATCCAATTTACCAAATTATTGATTCCGGAGCCCGGGGCACGTGGGTTCAGCCGATCCAGATGAGCGGCATGAAAGGTCCGGTCGTCAATCCCAGGGGCGAGACCATCGAATTGCCTATTAAATCTTCCTTTAAGGAAGGGTTGTCGATTTTGGAATACTTTATTTCCACTCATGGCGCCCGCAAGGGATCGACCGATACGGCCCTAAAAACCGCTCAAGCCGGTTATCTGACGAGGCGCTTAGTCGATGTAAGCCAGGATTTATTAATTAAAGAAGAAGATTGCGGCACGAAAAACGGGATAGAAATTTCCAGAAAAGACGCGGCTGAGTTTGGGTATCCCTTTTCAGCCCGGCTTTTTTCGCGGACGGCGCTTGAAGATATTAAAATAGGGAATAAAATTATCGTGCGCGCCGGAGAAATGATTGACAGCAAGTCGGCCGAAACGATCGAGAAATCAAAAATCGAAATTGTTAAGCTCCGCTCTCCGATTACTTGTAAAACTTTATACGGCGTTTGCGGAAAATGTTACGGCTATGATTTGGGGAGCAACAGCCCGATTAAAATCGGTGAAGCGGTCGGAGTCATTGCCGCCCAGTCAATCGGCGAACCGGGAACCCAGCTGACTATGAGAACGTTCCATGTCGGAGGAATAGCCGGCGTCGATATCACTCAGGGTTTGCCTCGGATTGAAGAAATTTTTGAAGTCAGGCCGCCGAAAGGCAAGGCTATTTTGGCGATAGACGACGGCAAAATAATAGACATCGAAGAAGGAGCCGAAGAAAAAATAATCAGAATCAAGCCGAAAACCGGAGCCAAGTCAAAAACCGCGGAATACACGGTGCCTCGGTACGCTCTGGTTTATTTCAAAACGGGCGATAGCGTTAAAAAAGGAGACCGGCTTTCGGAAGGGAGTATCGACCTTAAAGAGCTTTTGGCGCTGCGAGGCAGGGAAGAAACGGAACGCTACATCATCAAAGAAGTCCAAAATATTTATTTCTCCCAGGGTTCGCTTATAAACGATAAACACATTGAAATTATAATAAAGCAGATGTTTTCCCGGGTAAAAATCAAAGAACCCGGAGACGCTCCCGATCTGGTTGTCGGCGAAATAGTCGAAAAATCGAAATTCCTTGAAATAAACCGCGACCTAAAGAAGCAGGGTCTTCAATTGGCGAAAGCCCAGCAGCTTTTAATGGGCGTTAAAAGGGTCGCTCTTTCGACCGAGAGCTGGCTTTCGGCGGCTTCTTTTGAGGACACGGCCAGAATCTTGGTTACGGCCGGATTAGAGGGCAAAGCGGACGAACTTCGCGGCCTGAAAGAAAACGTGATTATTGGCCGCTTAATTCCGACTAAAGAAACTTTTGATATGGGTAGCGGCGACATAAAGGAGGATGAAGAAGAAAAGCTTGAAGAAACCGGAGTGGAAGTGGTGGAAGAAGGCGAAATAAAATCAGAAGAGCCGGCCGAGTCGTTGACTGACGAAACAAAATCGGATAATGTTTAAAAATTATGGAAGAAGATAAAAAACCGTACGAAATTTCGTTCCTGCTGAAAAACGAAAGCGATCGCGAAATTTTACGCGAAGTTTTTGAGTCGGTGAAGGCGAAAATTATTTTCGAAGGCGAACTCAAGAGTATATCTTTGGCTTATAAAATCAAAAAAGAAAGCCAGGCTCTTTTCGGCTGGATCAGCTTTCTTGCCGGTCCCGAAGACGTGCTTTTAATCAGGGATAAATTAAAAACCGCTCCGGTTTTAAGATTTTTGATAGTCAAAAATCCGCCCAAGAAATCTTCGCCCGCCAGGGAAGCGTACCGGGCTAGAAAAGCTTTATCTCAGAATGTGGAGCCTCAAAACGAGCGGCCGGGCGTTTTGTCGAACGAGGCGCTTGAACAAAAATTAAAAGAAATACTACAATAAGATTATGGATTTAAATAAAGTATTTATTTTGGGAAGATTAACCGCCGATCCGCAATTAAGAAGTATTCCGAGCGGCGCGCAGGTCGCTACTTTTGGCGTCGCGACTAACCGCGTTTGGAACGATAAATCGGGCAATCGCCAGGAGCAAGTCGAATATCATAATGTTGTTGTTTGGGGGAGGCAGGCGGAAGTTGCCGGCCAGTTCCTTAAAAAGGGAAGCGTGGTTTTGATTGAGGGCAGGATACAAACCCGTTCCTGGCAGGATAAGCAGGGCCAGACGAGGAAGACGACCGAAATTATTTCCGAGCGTCTTCAGTTGGGCCCGAGACCTTTCGGCTCGAAACAGCCCGAAGGAGGATCGCGTCCGCCAGCCGAAGAAACCGGAGTCGCCGAGGAAATTCCAACGATAGACGTCGAAGAAAAAGAAATTAATCCCGAGGATTTGCCATTTTAACAATGAGGCCGAAACAATGCTTATTTTGTTCCCAGGACCTTGATGAAGTCGATTACAAAGACGTCGGTTTGCTGCGCCGTTTTGTTTCGGAGCAGGGAAAAATTATCAGTACCAAGCATACCGGGACATGCGCCAAACACCAAAGAAAATTGGCTATGGCCATAAAAAACGCCCGTTTTTTGGGTCTTTTGCCGTTCGTGAAAAATTAATCCGGATACGCTTGGATCAATATGAACGTTTTAATTTTTAATTTCATTCATCAGCTGGCGGGCCGGTATTTCTGGCTCGACATCTTAATGGTTTTTTTCGCTCTTTATTTTCCTTATCTTTTAGGTGTTATCGCGCTGATATTGCCGATGACCGAAAAGAGCTGGCGCTTGAAATGGCTTTTTTACGCCGAATTGGCGGCGGCGGCTATTTTAAGCAGGGGAATCATAACCGAAATTATCCGTTATTTTTATTCTCATCCGCGGCCCTTCGACTATTTCCATTTTACGCCGCTTATTTCCGAATCGGGAAATTCTTTCCCGTCGGGTCACGCCGCTTTTTTCTTCGCTATCGCGATAATTATTTTATTCTGGCGGCCAAAATGGGGATGGTTTTTTGTCGGTTCGGCAATCGCGCTTTCTTTGGCGAGAATTTATGTTGGCGTTCATTGGCCTTTTGATATTTTGGGCGGGACGGCTATAGGGTTGGCTTGCGGCTTCGCGGTTTATTATTTATTTAAACCGGTTGAAATAAAAATCCGCGAGTCCAAGCCCGCGGAAATTTCTTAGGTATTTCGCCTCGCGTAATAGGCGGATAATCATTCTTCTTTTAAAAGTTTGTCCGTCGGCATAATTCTGACGGAATCTTTTGGTTTTTGGTCTGCCTTGAATCTGATTTTTCCGATGTTAAATAAATACTCTAAAATATCATAGCCGTATTTTTGATAGCTCTCGCAGAAATCGGCCGAGCCGTTTTCTATCAGCTTATCTTCCAGCTCTTTCATTAATTTCGCGTCCATTTTTTCTCCTTGTTAAACTGTAAAATCCTATTTTAATAATAGCCCGGCATCAAAAGTGTTTCAAGCGGGCGAAATTTACCCTATGCCTTATTATATAGGCGCTGGTTTCGTTATTTTACGCTTTTATCATAGGCGGGGATTAGTTTATTTTTCTTTCTCTAAAAGAGGATTTTTCCAGGTGGCGTAATCGCATTTTGGCCAGCGTGAACAGCCGTAAAAAAACCTGCCCCTTTTGGTGCGTTTTCTTATCACGTCTCCTTCGCCGCACTTAGGACATTTGCCGTAAGTTTTTTTATCTTCTTCGCTTAAGAATTTTTTGGCGTTTTTGCACTCCGGAAAGCCGGAACAGGCCAGAAATTTTCCGAAACGGCCATATTTTATAATCATCGGCTTGCCGCATTTTTCGCAGATTTCGTCGGTTTTTTCGTCGAACGGCTTTTGCTTTTCCACTTCCAGGTATTTTTTCTCCAGGTTTTTGGCGAAGGGATCGTAAAATTCGCCGATGACTTTCTGCCATTTCTTTTTACCTTCGGCTATTTCATCGAATTCGTTTTCCATTTTCGCGGTAAACTGGATGTCGACTATTTCCGGAAAGTTGGCAACCAGCATTTTATTGACCGCTTCGCCGATTTGAGTGGGAACGAACCGCCGGTCCTCGTTTTTTTCGACATAATTTCTTTCCTGAATAACGGAAATAATCGGGGCGTAAGTTGAGGGTCGGCCGATGCCGTATTCCTCCAAAGTTTTAATCAGTGAAGCTTCATTGTATCTTGCCGGCGGCTCGGTAAAGTGTTCCAAAGAATTTATATTCAACAACATCACGGATTCATTTTCTTGGACGCTAGGAAATTCTTTTTCTTCGAATTTCGTCGGCCAGACTTTCAGGAAACCGTCGAATTTTAACGTGGAACCGCTGGCGCTAAAAGCAAAATCGTCGTTTATATTATTGGGATTCTTGGCTTCAATCTCTATTCTTGTGCCGTCAAAAACGGCCTGGGGCAGCTGCGAAGCGACAAACCGCGACCAGATTAATTTATAGAGCTTGTTTTCCTGGGGATATTCGGTTTTTAAATTTTCGGGAATCAGGCCCGGGTTGGTCGGTCTTATGGCTTCATGGGCTTCTTGCGCCAGTTTTGATTTGGTTTTGAAAAACCGCGGCGCGTCGGCGGCGTAATTTTCGCCCAGGTTTTCTCTTATCCATTTTTTAGCGGCGAAAAGCGATTCTTTGGAGAGATTAAGCGAATCGGTTCTCATGTAAGTGATATGACCGTTTTCATAAAGGTTCTGGGCTAGCCGCATCGTTTGTTTGGCGGAAAACCGCAATTTTTTTGACGCTTCCTGCTGGAGCGAGCTGGTGGTAAAGGGAGCGGGAGGATTTTTTCTGCTTTCTTTCTTGTCTACCTTAAAAATCCTGAAATCGCAATCGTTTATTCTTTTTATGAGCTCATCGGCTTCGGCTTTTGATTTGATCTCCAGTTTCTCCAGCGCTTTTCCGTTGATTTTGAAAAGTTCGGCCTCTATTTGGTTTAATGGATTTATGCCCGATTCGCTTTCGGCGCCCGCCCGCCCCGCTCGCGCGGGCAAGGAGCCGTCTTTGATTTTAAAGGCCGCCGAAACAGTATGGTATTCCTGCGGCTTGAAGCGGCGGATTTCTTCCTCTCTTTCGGCCACCAGCCTCAAGGCGACGGATTGAACCCGCCCGGCCGAAAGCCGTTTCATTACTTTTTCCCATAAAAACGGAGAAAGCTTATAGCCTACTAAGCGGTCTAAAATTCTTCTCGCTTGCTGGGAGTCGACCATATTGATATTTATATCGCGGGGATTTGAGATGGCGCTTTCTATAGCCGATTTGGTTATTTCGTGGAAAACGATTCTTTCTTTGGGGATGTCCTTGAGGTCCAGCGCCTCGACAAGATGCCAGGCGATAGCTTCTCCTTCCCGGTCTTCATCTGTCGCCAGAATGACGCTTTTTGCTTTATGGGCTTCTTTTTTTAGCTGCGTTACTCTTTTTCTGGCTTTGACGGGAATTATATAATGAGGTTCGAAATCTTTTTCGATATCGATGCCTAACCGGCTTTTGGGGAGGTCGCGGACGTGGCCGTAAGAAGATTCCACTAAATAATCTTTGCCTAAAAATTGGCCGATAGTTTTGGCTTTAGTCGGAGATTCGACCACGATAAGCGTCTTCGCTTTTTTCATATTTTATTATTCAAGCATATTATTATTCTAAAGGCAAAATTAAAAATTTAACGGCTGCCGGTTTATTCAACTGTCCGATTTATTATTATATATTTCAACCGGAGCGGGAGCGGGGAACCGCTACGAGGAAACGGTTTACGCCGCGCCCGGAACAAACCCTTGCGTCGCAGTCCGTTATTTTGTTCATTACGGCGTAATTGATAATTATCCGGCCGGCGCCGTTAAGGAATTCAATAAACAGGCGTTGCTTGGCGAGTTCGACGCTATCCGTCGCGCGCTGATAATTTGGCAATAATCTTGACTTTCTTCGCGGGCTCGCTATACTTCAATTAGTTTTTTGAAGGGGCGTGGTTGTATGAAGCACATCCGATGCAATCCATCGGAAGGAGCCGGTTAGATTCCGGCCGCCCCTACCAGCAATAATTTGTTTATATAAAATACATAAAAAGCCCCGCTAAAGGCGGGGTATTTTAATTTTAAATTCAGCGAGAAGTCCCCGTCTGCAAGGGCGGGGGTATCTATTTGAAATAAAACAATGATTTAGAATCATTCTCGTTTCCTAACTTCCAACTTCCATCCTAATGAGGCTTTTCGGCATTATAAATATTCTGAACCTGCGCAGCCGTAAGCGCGTAATCTAAAATAAAAGGTTCGTCCA